>JADIMQ010000079.1 GCA_017694655.1 Candidatus Cryptobacteroides merdigallinarum | reverse complement strand
ACTATTCGTCATTTTCGGCATCGTCTATATTTGGCTCAATGAACAGAACAGACAACAGGAATTGGAAGCTACTACCTACAAAATAAGAAGTCTCCGCAAGGATGTACACGAGGTATATATGAAGGTAGTGGATTTATCCATGATTGGTGAGACCGTGCTGGACTGGAATGAGGAAGACATGGCGGCGTACCATGAGAAGCGACTGGAAGTGGACAGCCTGCTCAGCCGCTTCAAGTCTAGAACCTGCCGCAGTTTATCCTCGGCCACATATACGACAGAATCGGTTTCGGTGCAATCGGCGACTGCATTCTGCGTCATCTTGTCATCGCGAGGATATGCCATCCGCAGAGCAAGGTCGCGACAGCGGCATATCTGAAGTCATACTTCGATGAAGACGTTCGGTTACACAACATCTACCGCTATATGGACACACTGTACAATACGCAGCGGGAAAAGGTCCAACAGATAAGCGTAGAGCACACGCTTAGGATTCTCGGCGGGCGGATTGGAATTGTCTTCTACGATGTGACCACACTTTACTTCGAGTCCACACCACAACCGGACGATGAGCTTCGTCAAGCGGGCTTCTCAAAGGACGGTAAGATGGCTGAATCGCAGATAGTCCTCGGATTGTTGGTGAGCCAGGACGGCTACCCGATGTCTTACTCCATCTTCAACGGCAGCCAGTATGAGGGGCGCACGATGATACCTATAATCGATGACTTTGTCCAGCGGTTTAAGTTGACAGACTTCATCGTTGTGGCTGATTCAGGGCGTATGAACACAAAGAATGCACGGGCAAAGAAAAACGCATGGAACCGCAACAAAGGAGTCGAGAGACTTCGCAAGGCTTATGCGAAAGGCACTCTGACCAAGGAAAACGTCAATAAACGCGGCTACAACAAGTTTCTCGAAATCAGCAAAGACCATTGGCAAGGGTACGCTTGAGATGCGTCCAATGTTCCACTTTACGGAGAAACGTATCGAGGCTCATATCTGCATTTGTTTTGTAGCTTATAAGGTGTATAAGGAACTTGAACGGGTCACCAGAGAACTCGGTATGAAGATGAGCGTTGACAAGGTTCTTGAAATCGCCAAAACAATAACGACGCTCAAGATAAGGCTACCCAACGGCTCTGTTTATACTGAAACTTTATTCACTACGCCACAGAAAGAAGCCATCAAACCATTACTGGATACATTAGATCAAGACAAAAATCAAACTGGGTGACACATTGTCAAAGTCAGGAAATACGGCAAGTCCGTTGCACAGGCAGCCCTGCGCTTCCTCATCCAGCGTGGAGTGGTAGTAATCCCCAAGTCCACGCACAGGGAACGCATGGAGCAGAACCTCGATGTGTTCGACTTCTCCCTTTCCGATGAAGACATGGATGCAATCGGCAAGCTGGACAAGGGGGAAAGCCTGTTCTTCTCCCACTATGCTCCCGATACCGTAAAGTTCCTGACTGGCCTGGGCAAGTAGAGCCAGGGGTCATACGAGCTCGATCCCGTGCTCACGGCAGGCAGCGGCCATATCCTCCGGCCAGATACTGCTCTGTATCTCTCCCACATGTGCCTTGCGGAGCAGATACATGCAGAGCCTGGACTGGCCTATGCCGCCGCCTATCGTGCACGGGAGTTCCCCGGCAAGGAGCCTCCTGTGGAAATACAGGTCCTTCTTCCACTCCTGGTGCCTTATCGCAAGCTGCCTTTCCAGCGCTGCCTCATCCACACGTATACCCATGCTCGACACCTCGAAAGCACACTGCAGCACAGGGTTCCAGAGGAGGATGTCCCCGTTCAGGCCCCCGAACCCGTATGAATCCACCGTGCTCCAGTCATCATAGTCGGCAGCACGGCCGTCGTGAGGCTTCCCGTCCGACAGGTCTCCACCTATCCCGATGACGAAGACCGCCTTGTGCCTGCGTACAATCTCGGTCTCCCTCTCCTTCGGGGTCAGGTCAGGATACAGCTGGAGCAGCTCCTCCGAATGGATGAAGAAGATATCCTCCGGAAGCACGGGGACAATCTGCGGAAACTCCACGAAGACCTTGTTCTCAGTCACCTTTATCGCCTCATATATCCTCCTCACTGTGGATTTCAGGAAAGTTATGTTCCTGTCCTCCCGGGAAATGACCTTCTCCCAGTCCCACTGGTCCACATATATGGAATGCAGGTTATCCAGGTCCTCGTCCGGACGGAGGGCGTTCATGTCAGTATATATGCCGCGGCCCGGCCCGACGCCCATCTCTGCAAGTTTCAGGCGCTTCCACTTGGCAAGGGAGTGCACGACTTCCGCCCTGGTGTCCCCCATCGACTTCACGGGGAAGGCCACCGGGCGCTCGACACTGTTCAGGTCATCGTTTATTCCTGTACCGGACAGGACCACCATGGGCGCCGTCACCCTAAGCAGGGCAAGCTGCGCCGAAAGGTTCTCCTGGAACATATCCTTCACGTACTTTATCGCCTTTTCCGTGTTCTCGACGTTTTCAAGCACATTTCTGTAGCCTTCCGGCAAAATCAAAGACATGAGTCACCTCCCGTAATTAGTTTCAAAGACTACAAAATTAAGAAATCTATCGGCATCCCTGCAATTTTTTGATTATTTTTGCCGGACCTAACATACCGTCCGCCTGGACGGCACATCTACACTCAAGAAAATGAATATCAGGGACAATATACTGGGGACCATCGGGAACACCCCGATGGTCAGGATAAACAGGCTGAACCCGAACCCGGGTGTCAACATATACGCGAAACTGGAAGGCTTCAACCCGACAGGAAGCATCAAGGACAGGATTGCCGTCAAGATGATAGAGGACGCGGAAAACGACGGAAGGCTGAAGCCGGGCCAGACGATAATAGAGCCCACATCAGGCAATACAGGCATAGGTCTGGCCGTAATAGGTGTAATCAAGGGCTATCCGGTCGAGATAGTCATGAGCAGCGCCGTCTCCGTGGAAAGGCGGCAGATCATCCGTTCCTACGGGGCGACAGTCACCCTCACCCCGGCCGAAGAGGGCACGGACGGGGCCATCAGGCTCGCACGCAGGAAAGTGGAGGAGAACCCTGGCAAATACTTCATGCCCGACCAGTTCAGGAACGCGGCCAACTACCTCGCCCACTACCAGTCCACAGCCCTGGAGATATGGCAGCAGACCGGCGGCAGGATAGACTATCTCGTATGCGCCCTCGGGACCTCCGGCACCATAATGGGGCTGTCCAGGTTCCTGAAGGTCATGAAACCGGGGATAAAGGTAGTCTGCGCCCACCCGACGAAGGGACACTACATCCAGGGTCTCAAGAACATGGAGGAGGCCATTGTGCCGGACATCTACGACCCGTCCCAGATAGACATCCAGGAGATGGTCGGCAGCGAGGAAGCCATAGCCATGGCCCGCAGGATAATAGCCGAAGAGGGAATTTTCGCCGGCATGAGCAGCGGCGCGGCAATGCTTGCCGCAGCCAGGACTGCCATGTCCATAGACAAGGGCAACATCGTGGTCATCTTCCCGGACAGGGCCGAGAAATATCTCAGCACCAGCATGTTTTCCGGCCTGCAGTAGCGGGTGCCCGGGACATCAGGTATTCTTGCGGAACTGCGAAGGCGACACCTTCAGGTATTTCTTGAAGAACTTCGAGAATGCGGCCTGGTCGGCGAAATGCAGGGCATCCGAGATTTCCTGTATAAGCACCTCCTCGTTCTTCAGGAGCTGTATGGCCAGGCCGAGCACCTCCCCGGATATTATCTCGTGAGGTGTCTTCCCCGTACACGACTTCACGACCCTGGCGAGATGTTTCGTGGAGACGCAGAGCTCCTTGGCATAGAAGGAAACCTCCCTCCTCTCCCTGAAATGCTTCCACACGAGCTCCATGAAATTCGCCATCAGCGTGTCCTTCACCACCATGTTCTGCTGGCTATAGCCCGGCAGGTGCTTCTCCTTTATTATAAGGTCCCCGAGTTCCAGGACGAAACTCTTGAAATAGGTCCGGACCATTTCTGTCCGGTAGGTATGGTTAATGTCAGAAAGAGCCTCGTCCATGAGCCTTATCTGCTTGAACACCCTCGCCGTGCCGTTTGCCGACAGGTGCTGTACCGGATTGGCCATGAGCATTGTAAAATAGTCTTTCGGGCCCGGGACTATGTTCTGGAGAACCTCCAGGAGAAATTTCCTGGATGTGATGATGCAGTAGAAGTCAAGGTCCGTGCTGCAGGCCCCTATCCCGAAGCTCGTCCCCTCGAGTATATCGAGGAAATCGCATCTCTGCAGGGTCCTGGGCCGGCCGTTTGTCTCCACATCGAGCTCCCCGGAAAAGACCAGGAGGAGGATACGGCATCCTATCACCTTATAATTTTGCAGAAGTGAAACGTCGCTTGTCTTTATTATTACAAGCCGTTCGTCGATTTTCTGGCTGTCCTGCGCAAACGAGCACAGTTGTTGCATATTCAGTGTCTTCATGTGCAAACGATACAAAGTCTGTCCTTTTTTGACAAGATTCTTTTATTCTTAAACAATATTTAAGCCAGAATGTGACTTTTGGACAAATAAATACGACATTTATACAAATCAGTATAAAAAGTATGCGGTATTTTTGCACCTGCAAAAATGTGAGTGATACAAACAAGTAATAGTTAGAGATGAAAGTATTGAAATTTTTTATCCCAGGGCTGGTACTCCTTGCGAGTATGGTTTCGTGCAAGGAAGAAGTCAGTCACCAGCCGCAGGCCAGCGTCTATCCGTTCCTGACGCTGAAGACTGAAAACAGGACACTTTCCACTACTTATTCTACAGTGCTTGAAGGCAAGCAGTACGTGGAGGTCCGTCCCCAGGTATCCGGCTTCATCACCGATGTAATGGTGAAGGAAGGGGCCCAGGTGAAGAAGGGCGAGACATTGTTCATAATTGACACTATACCGTACGCCGCGACATACGAGCAGGCAAAGGCCGCCGTCGCCACGGCAGAAGCGCAGGAGGCAACCTCCAAGCTCACACTCGAAGGACAGGAGGAGCTCTATGCCGAAAAGGTGATCTCTGACTTCGAGCTCCAGACATCGAGAAACTCGTACCTGACCGCAAAGGCCTCGCTCGCGCAGGCCAGGGCACAGGAAGTCAGCGCAGCCAACAACCTTTCCTTCGCGAAAGTGACAAGCCCGGTAACGGGAGTGGCAGGCATGACCTCCATCCGTGTCGGCACGCTTGTGAGCTCTTCAATGACCGAGCCACTGATAACTGTTACCGACAACTCCCAGGTATATGCCTATTTCTCACTCACGGAAAAGGAAGTGATAAAGTACATACGCCAGTACGGGTCCCTGGAGAACACGATAAAGTCGTTCCCGCCTGTAAGCCTGACGTTGAGTGACGGGTCCGAATACGCCATAAAAGGGAAGATCGACGCCATAAGCGGTATCGTGGAGAACTCCGTCGTACGCGTAAGGGCCATCTTCGACAACCCTGACGGGCTCCTCATCAACGGGGCAACCGCAAACATCTCCATACCGTACACCAGGGAGAACTGCCTGGTAATCCCGCAGGAGGCCACTTTCGAGATACAGGACAAGATTTTCGCATACAAGGTTGTGGACGGCAAGGCTACCTCCACGATGATTACCGTCTACGGTATAAACAACGGCAAGGAATACATCGTGGAAAGCGGACTTTCTGAAGGTGACACCATCGTCGCCACGGGTGCAGGCCTGCTCAGGGAAGGGACCTTGGTAGTAGCTGCCGGCAGCACGGAAGGCCAGGCAGCCGCTGACGCAAAAGAAGGAGAATAGGAGATGAAGTTAAAAATGTTCGTTGACAGACCTATCCTGTCTGTCGTCATTTCAGTTGTCATAGTGCTGCTCGGTCTGATAGGACTTGTCAGCCTCCCGGTGGAGCAGTATCCTGACATAGCCCCGCCTACGGTAAGGGTCAGCACCACATACAGCGGTGCCAATGCCGAGGCCGTGCAGAACAGTGTGATCGTACCTCTCGAGGAGGCAATCAACGGCGTGGAGAACATGACCTACATGGAGTCCTCCGCAAGTAACTCCGGAAGTGCATCCATATCCATATATTTCAAACAGGGTACTGACCCGGACATGGCAGCCGTCAATGTCCAGAACAGGGTTTCAAGGGCGACTTCCCTGCTCCCTGCCGAAGTGACAAGGGTGGGTGTGGAAACCATGAAAAGGCAGAGCAGTACGCTGAAAGTGTTTGCTCTTTACAGTCCGGACGGGACGTACGACGAGACCTTCCTCACGAACTACCTCTCCATAAACGTGAAGCCTGAGATACAGCGTATCTCCGGAGTCGGCGAGGTGAACGTGATGGGCGGTGACTACTCAATGCGTATATGGATGAAGCCGGACATCATGGCCCAGTACCAGCTGCAGCCGTCCGACATCATATCCGCCCTCTCCAGCCAGAACATAGAGGCCTCGACCGGAGCCATAGGCGAGAACTCCGACAACGTGTACCAGTACACCCTCAAATACAGGGGAAGGTTGAGCACGGAGGAAGAGTTCGGCGACATCGTGATCTCCGCCATGCAGAACGGAAGCGTAATCAGGCTCAAGGACGTTGCGGACATCGAGCTCGGAGCGGTAAGCTACTCGTACACCGGCAAGGTTCTCGGGGCCCCTGGCGTGACATGTATGATCAACCAGACTGCCGGAAGTAATGCCAACGAGATCATCACCGCGATAGACGAATACCTCGCGGACGTGTCCCAGAACCTCCCGAAAGGTGTGGAGCTCGTGGACATCATGAGTACGAAGGACTTCCTCGACGCATCCATCCATGAGGTCATAAAGACCCTGCTCGAGGCCATCCTGCTCGTCGTGCTCGTCGTGTTCGTCTTCCTGCAGAACGTGAGGGCGACCATCATACCGACCCTCGGTATCTTCGTCTCCCTGATCGGTACGTTTGCCTTCCTCATCGTGGCTGGCTTCAGTATCAACCTCCTCACCCTCTTCGCCCTCGTGCTGGCAATCGGTACCATAGTCGATGACGCCATCATAGTGGTGGAAGCGGTTCAGGCCAGGTTCGATGCCGGATACAAGTCCCCTTACAGGGCGACGGTAGATGCCGTGAGCGGAATTTCATCAGCCATCATCACCTCCACCCTCGTCTTCATGGCCGTGTTCATCCCGGTATCGTTCATGAGCGGAACATCCGGAGTGTTCTATACCCAGTTCGGTCTGACCATGGCCGTGGCCGTGGGCCTGTCGGCGGTCAACGCCCTTACATTCTCGCCTGCGATGTGCGCCCTCATCCTCCATCCGAACGAGGAGGTAGCCCCGGGAGAGAAGCCTAAGAAGTTCACGACCCGCTTCAGGATAGCATTCGACGCAGCCTTCCAGAGCATGTCGAAGAAATACAAGCACGGTGTAGCATTCTTCATCCGGAACAAGTGGGCCGGAGGACTTGCCCTCATCTGTGCGGTCGGGGTGCTGATGTACCTCATGAGCACAACAAAGACCTCCCTTGTCCCGAACGAGGATATGGGTAACCTGTTCGTCAGCGTGGACGCAGCCCCGGGCAGCTCCCTGAACGAGACCACGAAAATCCTCGACGAGATGGCTGAAAGCATCAGGGACCTGCCGCAGATCCAGACATTCAACCAGGTATCGGGATTCAGCTTCAGCGGTTCCGGAGCCTCCCACGGCATGATGATGATAAGGCTGAAGCCTTGGGACCAGAGGCCGGGCAAGGAAAACAGCAACACCGCCGTATCCAACATGATATACGCAAGGACGGCACATATCAAGAATGCGCAGATTTTCGTGTTCGCACCGCCTATGATCTCGGGTTACGGAACAGGTAACTCCTTCTTCGTCAGCCTCGAGGACAGGTCGGGCAAAGGTATGGCCACCCTGTTCGACGTGACCCAGCAGTTCATCGACGAGCTGAACAAGCGCCCGGAGGTGCAGATGGCCTACACCTCGTTCAGTGCCAACTTCCCGCAGTACAGGGTGGATGTCGACGCCGCACAGTGCCTGCGGGCAGGCATCACCTCCGACCAGGTACTGTCCGTGATGCAGGGCTACCTTGGAAGCTACTATGCCTCCAACTTCAACCGCTTCACGAAGATGTACCGTGTAATGCTCCAGGCCAAGCCTGAATACAGGGACGACATGCAGGCCCTCGACAACATCTACGTCAAGACAGCCAGCGGCATGGCCCCGGTAAGCCAGTTCGTGACCCTCACGAAGACATACGGGGCGGAGAACCTTGACAGGTTCAACATGTTCCCGTCCATCACCGTACAGGGTATGCCTGCTGAAGGGTACAGCTCCGGAGACATTATCGCCGCCATCCAGGAAGTAGCGAAGACTTCCCTTCCTACCGGATTCGGCTACGAGTTCTCGAGCATGACAAGGGAGGAGGCCCAGCTTGCCGAATCCCACTCCACGACGATCATCTATATAATAGCGATTGTCTTCATATACCTGATCCTCTGCGGTCTCTACGAAAGCCTCTTCCTGCCGTTCGCCGTGATATGCTCCGTGCCGTTCGGCCTTATGGGCAGCTTCCTGTTCGCGAGGATGTGGGGGATAGAGAGCAACATCTACATGCAGATCGGTGTCATAATGCTCATTGGACTCCTGTCCAAGACGGCCATACTTATCACCGAGTACGCTACCGAGAGAAGGAAGCACGGCATGACACTGAGCCACGCGGCGGTATCGGCAGCTTCCGTCAGGCTCAGGCCTATCCTCATGACAGTGCTCACGATGATATTCGGTATGCTCCCTCTCGTCACCGCGCACGGTGTCGGTGCCAACGGTAACCAGTCGCTCGGTGTCGGTGTGGTAGGAGGTATGATAATCGGAACAATAGCCCTGCTGTTCATCACCCCTATGTTCTTCGTCATATTCCAGTACATAGAGGAGAAGGTGATGGGCAGGAGAAGGGAAGACAGAGAGTTAGAAGAGATATGAGAAAGACATTAATATTTGCATTGATAGCGGTTATGGCGACCAGCTGTTCCATATACCGCAAATACCAGAGGCCGGAGGATCTCCCTGTGGACAGCCTCTACAGGGCCGAGCTCATCGCAGATCCGGAGGATACCTCCTCATTCGGCAACATGCCGTGGGAAGAGCTGTTCACGGACCCGTACCTCAGGGACCTCATAGATTCCGGGCTGGTTCACAACACGGACCTCCAGACGGCAATCCTGACTGTGGAGCAGGCAAAGGCCAGCCTGCATGCCGCGAAGTGGGCATATTCCCCGTCGCTGAACCTCACCCCGCAGGGTAGCCTGACGAGCATCGATGCCAACAAGCCGACATACTCCTATGACCTCGGCGGGAACGTGAGCTGGGATATCGACCTGTTCGGCAACCTGCTGAATGCGAAAAGAGGGGCGCAGGCCACTCTCCTGCAGCAGCAGGCGTATCAGCAGGCTGTCCGCTCGCAGATAATAAGCACCATCGCTACCAGCTACTACGCACTCCTGATGATGGACGAGCAGGTAAGGATAAGTGACGAAAGTGTCGTCATCTGGAAAGAGCAGGTAAGGACGATGGAGGCACAGCTGAAGGTCGGGCTCATAAACGAGAACGCCGTCACCCAGGCCCGTGCCAACCTCTACAGCCTCGAGGCATCCAGTGCCCAGCTCAAGCAGCAGCAGAAAGAGACGGAGAATGCACTCTGCGCCCTGCTCGGGAGGACGTCCGGGACCATAGAGAGAAGCACACTCGCGGAGCAGGTACTGCCGGAAACCGTAAGCACGGGTGTCCCGCTCTACCTCCTCTCGAACAGGCCTGATGTCTATCAGGCTGAAATGGCCCTGGCTTCCGCCTACTACACTACCAACCAGGCAAGGGCTGCCTTCTATCCGCAGCTTACACTTTCAGGGAGCGCCGGATGGACCAACAGTCTCGGGCAGGCCGTATCAAACCCTGCCGGGGTGCTGATAAACGCTATTGCACAGCTTGCCCAGCCTATATTCAACAAAGGGCAGCTCAAGGCCAACCTGAAGTCATCGAAAGCTGCAGAGGAGATTGCCAAGCTCAACTACAAGCAAACTATCCTCAACGCAGGACAGGAGGTCAACAATGCCTTGTTCGCCATCGAGACGGCAGGAATCATGCTGGAAAAGCATCAGGCACAGTGCGTAGACCTGGAAAGAACGGTCTATACGGCGGACAGGCTGTACAATAAATCCGCGGCAGGCTCCTACCTTGAGATACTGACTGCACGCCAGTCGCTGCTGAACGCACAGCTGAGTGTAATTTCCGACAAATACAACCAGCTTGCCTACACCGTGACCCTATATCAGGCTCTCGGCGGCGGACGCGAGCTGTGAGTCCGGAGTCCAGTCCGGACGGGCGTGGACGTAAGAGAGGGTGACCCAAAGGGCTTTGGGTCACCCTCTCTTACGTCTTTCTTCGAAAGACGAACCTTATCCCAACCCCCTGCACCCCCTTCAGGGGGATCTCGCACCTGCCCGGTGCGGTCCCTACGGGACTTTTGGGGATTTTGGGTTCACCCTCCTCTCATATTTCCGGATTTCATTTCTGCGGAACCCCGTTATTGTTAACTTTGCGGACAGGAAATTCTTATCAAGCTGAATTATGGTCGGAGTTTTTGATTCCGGGGTCGGAGGACTGTCGGTACTGAAGGAAATAAGGAAGCTGCTGCCGGAGGCTTCGTACATATACTTTTCGGACAACGCACATTGCCCGTACGGGGAAAAATCCAGGGACTACATAATAGGGAGGGCCATGGAAATATCCGGGACCCTCATCAGGAAGGGTGCGGACATCATTGTAGTGGCCTGCAACACGGCTACGGCCGCCGCCATCTCCTCCCTGCGGGCCCTGTATTCCGACCCAGGCGACGGACAGGCCAGGGAAAGGGTGCTGCAGCTCTCCGGAGGCAGGAGGGACCACATCAAGTTCATAGGGATGGAACCGGCCATAAAACCGGCCATAAGCCTGACAAGAACAGGAGTAGTGGGGGTCCTCGCCACGGCCGGGACCCTGAAAGCCGAGAAATACAGGCATACGAGGGAGCTTGCGGACGGGAAAGTGAAGGTTGTGGAACACATCGGGGAAGGGTTCGTGGAACTTGTGGAGAAGGGAGAACTGTCCGGTCCACATACAGAGCAGGTCGTCAGGGCAAGCCTGCAGCCTCTGCTTGACGCAGGAGCCGACACCATAGTCCTCGGATGCACGCACTATCCCTTCCTGGAAGGCACCATAAGGAAAATCGCCGGACCCGGAGTCACTGTAATCGACCCGGCCCCCGCCATAGCCAGGCATCTGGTTGAAGTCATGGAGGAGGACGGGATTATTCCCGGCGGCAGCATGGAATCAGATGGCAAAAACAAAGCGTCCGCCCCAGAGGGGCAGACGCTGCTGTTGTCGTCCGGAGACGATACCGTATTGAAAAGGATGGCCTCGGGAATTATCTAATCCAGGAGGTCCAGTCTTTGTCGGAAGGGACTGCGCCGCAACCGTCTGTCTGACCTACATAACCGTTCGTGAATGAGCCAGTGAAATTAGTTGAATTTCCTGTCCCTGTCGCGAAATCGTCGGCACCGTATGTGTCAGAGAACTGGCTTGCAAAGGCTCCGCTAATCAGGGTGTTGGTTATGGAGGATTCAGAATCTGTGCCTGTGAAGGAATCCACGGTATGCTGGGTCTCGAGGGATATGGCAGTGGTCTTGCCTGTGATTATGGCATGGTCGAGGTTCACCCAGGTGCCGGCGCGGAACTTCACTCCAAAGTTCTTGGCCTCGTCGGTACTGTGGTCCATTCCGACAAGTGTAGCGTAAGAGATTGTCGGGCAGGAATTAGGCTCGGCATCCTCGTTGCTTCCGTTGTTGTCGCATTCCATGAGGCAGTCGCACTCCCCTACGGACTGATAAGCCACAATATACTCGGCAGTACCGTTCCATCCCTCTGTCCAGTCGTAAGAGTCGTCTGTGCAGTTCTCCACAATGCAGTGGTCAATGTTTACGGAGCCGCCGAAGAACTCGATTCCGTCATCGCTTCCGTTGACTACGTACACGTATGAGATTTCAGTACCGCTTCCGACACCATAGAGAGAGATACCGTTGGCCTCATGCTCCTCGTCGAGGGAATAGCCGGAATTCTCTATCTTGAGATACTTGAGGACGCCGGAATTGTCATTCTCGGTATTGCCGCCGTATGTGGCGTTCCCGATCTCCGAGCTTCCTGTACCGGCATTCGTGTGGGAACGTCCGCAGATGTGCAGACCGCCCCATGCGCCTGACTTGTCCTCCTTGGAAGTCATCACGATAGGATTCTCGGCGGTGCCTTCAGCCATGATTCTGGCACCCTGCTCGATGAGGATGTAGATGATATTGTCATTGGCAGCGGCCGTGATGGTCGTACCCGGCTCGATGGTCAGGACTCCAGGAGCCTCGATCTGGAGGCTGGAGGAAAGGGTGTAGTCCCCTGCCTTGAGAGTGATGTTGTCATTGTAGCGGCCGCTCAGTGTGGCGCCGGACTCGAATGTAATATCCTCAACCGGATCCTCGTCAGTTGTGGAATCATCTTTCTGACATGAAGAGAAACTTGCCGTCAAAGCAACTGCAGCAATGGCAGACATGAAAAATTTGATTGTTTTCATAAATGTTTTTATTGAAAAGTGTTTATTGATTTCCTGATACCGTCCTCACGTGGCACCTCATCCCGTTAAAGGGAATAGCTTACCCCTATCTCGAAGGCCGGGCCCATCCTCCACTGCTCGACAATCACCGAGCGGTCCGCGTTCGGGATGTCCTGCCTGAACTTTATGGTGGAGTCCAGTATATTCTTGAAGGAGAGGCTGACCGAGATACGGTCATTGAATTCGTATGAACCTGCGAAGTCGAGGGTATGTACAGGCAGCTGCCTGACATCGCCGATACCCATGATGCCCACGGCATGGATCCTCGGGCCCTGCAGGTTGTAGAGCAGGCTGAGGTTCAGGCCGTCCCCGTTCCTGAATTCAGGGGTCCAGGTGATGTCGGCATTTGCAAGGTAGGGGGACGCACCCTGGAGGGACCTCTGCGGGTTGGTGTAGACGCCGCCCTCCGGAAGTATCACGTTCGTGTACATATAGGAGGCGTTGGCGTTTATGGCAAGATCCCTGGCTATCTCCTTGCGGAACTCTACTTCAAGCCCTGCGGCAAGACCGTTGTCGGCGTTCTGGAAAGAATGCTCGGTGGCACCCCCGGACAGGCGTTGGGTCCTTTCTATAGGGCTGTCCAGATACTTGAAGTAAGCTGTAACCGCGAACATGTCCGTATTCTTCGCCGCGAAGAACTCGTATTTAAGGTCCACATTGTAGTTGTATCCGTTCTGGAGCTCATCATTACCGCGGACCTGTGCGCCTCCGAAGCTCTCCTGGTAAAGGAACGGAGCCATTTCCACGAAAGACGGCCTCGTGATTGTCCTCGATAGAGAGAGGCGGAACATGCTCCTGTCCGTGAGGCTGTACTTCAGGTTCACGGCCGGGAAGAGGTCCACGGCATCCAGGTTTCTGGTGAGATCCTCGACATCGTCGTTATAATCGACACTCTGGCGGCTTGCCTCGAGCCTGAGCCCGGCATTCAGGAACCATTTCTCCCCGAAAGTGAGGTCAGTCTCCACGAAGGCGGCTCCGACAAGGCTTGAGGCATCATACTTGTCCCTCGGGGCCTGCAGGCGGCTTATGTTGATGATACCGTCCTGGATGTTCCCGAAGTTGAGATACGGGTCCATGTCGAACCTGTCGTCATAGCCGAAGGATGCGTCCAGCCCGCGGAGGTTGTAATAGAAGCGTGTAGTCTTGAAGTGCCTGACCTTGTCCTTCGCGGTGAGCCCGAAGCGCAGCCTGTCCTCGTCGTTGATGTTCCAGGTAGCCTTTATGTCAGCGACAAGCTCGTTTTCATTGAGTTTTCCGAAATATCTCTGCGTCTCCTGCTGGTTGAGGTCGAAGAATGAGAGGGAACCGTCCGAAGACCTGCTGAACATGACCTGTCGGCGGTCCGGTTCGTCGCTCGCCGTGCGGGAGTAGGACGCTCCCCAGTCTATAAGCCAGTCAGATACCTCATGATGTCCGGAAAGCTGGTAGTTCTGGAGCATATAGAAGTGGGAGACCGAGTTGATTCCGGCGAGGGAATAGCCCTCGTGCAGGTCCTCGCCCGTCCTGTCCAGGAAGGTGCTCTTGGCATTCCTGGCGAAGAAGACGGTGAGTCCGATATTGTCGTGCTCCCTGAGGGTATAGTCTATGTCCGCGAGGGCGGCGATGTCCAGTTTCCTGGAATAGCTGTCGTAGTCGTAGCTGCTCTGCATGTTGCCCTCCGAGCTGGCCTCGTAGGTCCTGTAGAAGGCGTCGAGCATGGTCTCCTGCCCGGACTTGATGCTGGCGGAGGCCAGTATGCTCAAGGTCTGCCCTCCCACACTGAAGTCCTTGCCGTAGCCGAGGCTCCCGTTAAGGTCCGGAAGTACGGCCTGCCTGCCGGACTGGAATGTGGTATTGAATACCCTGTTGTTCCTGGAATATTCCTGGAAGCCGGAATACCCTACGTTCTCCGCCCCCTTGTCCAGGGCCGGAGTAACGAAGAGGGAGCAGTTGTCCATCCCGTAGAACGGGTTCCCGAGGGTCCTGAAAAGGCCTCCAGTGGAGAAGGAGACCCTGAAGAAGTCCTCACTCTGGCCCTCCTTGGTGCTGATGTCCACGTGTGCTCCCGAATAGTCGGCGAACGAGCTCGCCTCGTACACCTTGCTCACAGTGATATTCTGTATGGTGGAGGCCGGGAATATGTCCAGAGGGATGAGCTTGTTGTCCGGGTTCGGGGAAGCTATCGGGAGACCGTTCAGGGTCGTGGTGCTGTACCTGTCACCCAGGCCCCTGACGATAAGCTGTCCGGCATTGGCTATGGAGATTCCGGAAAGTTTGGTGACACTTTCCTGGGCATTGGATATACCCTTGAGGCTCATCTCCTTCGCCCCCATGTTCTCTATTGCGAAACCGGAGGTTATCCTCTCGTTCTGCAGGGCCTGGAGGGACTCGAGGTTCTTCCTGCCGGTCACAACTGCATTCTCAAGGACTTCCCCGTCGAGGGTAAGCCTTATGGAAAGTACATTGCCTGAAATGGAAATGCTGGAGGAGTATTCCGGACCCGCAAGCAGGCTTATCGTCCCTGACTCAACCGATATTTCAAACGGTACGGTCCGGTACCCTATATATGAGACCTCGAAAGCCGTACGGTCCCTGAGCAGGTTGATGTTGAAAGCCCCGTAAAGGTCTGTCACTACGCCTTCGGTGGTATTGCTGACCATCAGGGCCGCCCCTATGAGGGGTTCGCCCGTCTCGGCATCCACAACTGTCCCTTTCAGCACTGCGTCGTCCAGCGACGCCCCTGCCGCTGCTGCGGCTGCAAGCTGGCAGAATATGAAAACCGCGGAAGCCAGCTTAAAAAACATTTTCTTCACTATTGATCCGTATTTCTGTTTAACCGGCGGCAAAGGTAATGTGCCGAGGTAGCAGGAATTTTACGGAACCGTTGCAAAGTTGTTAAACCGTGTTAAGATATGGTTAAGATTCTTAATTTTTTTTGAATGAGGGGGGGGCGGCCGGACCGCCTCCAGAGCTATCTGTACAGGTGGTAGCGGGAGGACAGCTTCCTGAAGGCCGCCTCGTCCTTGCGCCAGAAGTCCCGGATACTGTCGAACCTGTATGTCGCAGAGAAGAGCTCCCTTATCCTGGAGGAGCCGCAGACCTTGTCGAACAGGCCTATGCCGGTGGCAGCCTCGAACGGCTTCCGGTCCGGGTACAGCCGCGCTATCGCCTCCATAACGTGGAACTGGACCTCCGTGACCCTGGCAGCTGAATAGTCCGTGAAGAAATACTGCACCCCCTGCACGAGCCTGCCGGAGGAACGTCCGGAAAAAGGCTTGAACCAGATGGTCCTGAAAGCAACTCCCGGGATACGCATCGCGTCGAGTGTCTCCTTCAGCCTCTGGGCATCGATCCATTCCTCTGCGAAAACCTGGAAAGGGAGGGTGTAGCCGATGCCTATGTTCAGGAAACCGTAAAGCTCCCCGCAGATACCCGCGGCACAGTAGTTCACTGCAGAGCCCGGATACGGGATATTCGGCGACGGAAGCACCCACGGAAGGCCGGTGTCCACGTAGGTCATGTCCCTGCGCCAGCCTTCCATGGGGATTACGGTGAGGTCGCAGCGGACAGGCTCCCTGTCCCCGAGCTGTCCCCGGTTCAGACCTTCCCCGTTTATAAGCAGAGCAAGCTCCCCGACAGTAAGCCCATATATATAAGGTATCCTGTACTGGCTGACAAAGGAAAAATAGCCGTCCTCCACGTAACTTCCCTCTATCTTCTCGCCCCCGAGAGGATTGGGCCTGTCGAGGACCATCACCTCTACCCCCTGCTCGGAACAGGCTTCCATAACGAGACCGAGGGTGCTTATGAAGGTATAGGAACGCGCCCCGACATCCTGAATGTCGTAGACCATCACGTCTATGCCCTCGAGCATCTCCGGTGTGGGCTTGCGGGTGGCCCCGTAAAGGGAGTAGACGGGCAGGCCGGTAGCCGGGTCGGTGCCTCCCTGGACCTTTCCTCCGGCATAGACATCCCCGCGGACCCCGTGTTCAGGCCCGAAAAGGGCCACCAGTTCCACTCCAGGGGCATTGTAGAGGATGTCCACAGTGGAGCGGAGCTGCCTGTCCACCCCGCTCGGATTGGTCACCAGCCCCACCCTCCTGCCCTTAAGGCCGGGAAAGCCGCGTTTTTCAAGAACCTCGACTCCAGGCACGACCGCGTCTCTGGAGCCTTTCTGCTGACGTTTCCTGTCCGCACCGGACAATGTCACCGACAATGCCGATATAAGGAGGATTACTGCAATGAGAGATTTCCTTGTCATTTCTGATTTTTCCTGTAAATTTATTCCTTTTTCCCGAAATCCGGGCTTACGTCAGAGCGTACCCAGGCCGTGACCGCTACAGTGGCGGCGCAGCACAGCATCACCATCCAGAAGAAGCCGACGTACCCGAGCCATTCCTGCAGATAGCCGGCGAACATACCCGGAATCATCATGCTCAAGGCCATGAAAGCCGTACACAGGGAATAGTGCGAGGTCTTGAACTCCCCTTCCGAAAACATTATCATGTAAAGCATATAGGCTGTGAACCCGAAACCGTACCCGAACTGGTCCAGAGCCACGCAGGAAGATATCACCCAGAGGCTGGCCGGCTGGGCGATACCGAGGTAGAGGAAGACCGAGCAGGGCAGGGCGAGGCTCAGGGCCATGGGCCACATCACCTTCCGCAGCCCCCACCTGGAGGCCGCCATCCCTCCGAGTATACCCCCGGCGGTAAGGGCAGCCACCCCGACCGTACCGTAGGCTATCCCCACCTGCTCTGTGGGCAGGCCCAGGCCACCGGCCTCCACGGAATCGAGCAGGAAGGGATTCAGCATCTTCACAAGGAAGGCTTCCGGAAGGCGGAAAAGCAGCATGAAGGCTATCCCGAGCCATATATGCCTCTTCGTGAAAAAGGTGGAGAAGGTACGTCCGGACTCTTTCAGTATCTCCTTTGCGCGCACTGTCCTGGAAGAGGCCAGATGCGGACAGTCAGATGCCGGGCGCGGAAGGATGAAGGTGTGGTACAGGGCCATGGCACCGAATATGAGGGACGCGAGCGCCAGGGTCAGGGTCCAGGAAAAAGGCACATCCCCCGTCTTCCCTTCGAGCACCCCGGCGATGAAAACCAGGACCCCCTGCCCGAAAATGGTGGCGAGCCTGTAGAATGTGCTCCTTATCCCCACGAAAAAGGACTGCCGGTCCTGGCTCAAGGCAAGCATGTAGAAGCCGTCGGCCGCAATGTCATGAGTGGCCGAGGCGAAGGCTGTGATCCAGAACATCACGAGAGTGGCCGTGAATGGAGATACCGGGACATTTCCGGCAGCGATGGAACTCTCCGGGAGAGAGGGCAGGAAAAAGGCTCCGCAGGCCATGGCTACAGTCATCAGGAGCTGCATGGAGACCGTCCACCACCTCTTTGTCCTGATGATGTCCACAAAAGGGCTCCAAAGGGGCTTTATAACCCACGGGAGATAAAGCAGCCCGGTGAACATGGCCACATCCCCGTTGGACATCCCCATCTTCTTGAACATTATCACGGAAATGGTGTTGACCATGACATAAGGGATGCCTTCGGCAAAATAGAGGGTCGGGACCCAGGCCCATGGATTCTGTATTGTCTTCATAACTCTGCGTCTTTCCGGCAAGTTCATAATGTCAGATATCCCTGCTGATACAGGAACCCGGGTAATAATGCTCCAGAATCTCCCTGTAATTGTATCCCTCCGACGCCATCACCGCGGCACCTATCTGGCACAGGCCTACGCCGTGCCCCCATCCGGCACCACGGAGGAGTATCCTGTCGAATACCGTATGCCTTCCCGCACGGGCCGCCCGGGACACGGCCTCCGCATCGAGCACATTCCCGTCAGCATCGAGGTAGTCCACCACGAAGGCGGAACTTTTGAGGTGGGACCGCGAAAGCACCCTCCTTATCTCAAGTTCCTTCCCTATTGTGACAGTATCCCGGTCCCCTATGACCTCCAGCCTCGAGATACGGCCCGAAGGACCTCTCTGCAACGGCACGAGAGCCTGAATCTCACCTGCCTGCAGACCTGAACGCTCCCGGAACAAGGCCGAGACCTCCTCCCTGCCGTAATCCACCTGCCAACGGAAAAAGTCTGCAGTCTCCATATCGTAGGAATTCAGGATATCGGCCAGCAGCTCCGGGACAGCCCGGCCGCAGAAACAGTCCTCCCCGCCGCCGGACACCCGGTCGCGGAAAGGGCGGTCCCCTCCCGTCCCGCCGGCATTGTCAGGAATACCCTGGAGGTAGTCATAGTCCTTGTCCTCCCAGCAGGTGCTGAACTTCTCCATGACACCGCCGCAGCATTTGGAGAAACGGGTATCACAGATTTTCCCGTCATATACGAGGACCTGCCCCCAGGTGGCGTCAACGGCCTTTCTCGCCTCCGGCCCCACAGCCCTCGTCAGGCCCTGGTACCTCTGGCAGTGGTCATCGGCGCATACGTCAAACCTGGTATGGTCCTCCCTGTCGTACCACCTTGTCACCTCCTTGCGTCCGTCATCCTCCTTCCTGTCCCTGTTGAGGACGGAATCCAGGTACGATACAATGGAAGGGACATTGTCCAGCCCTTCCGGGACATCTCGCGCAGGTTTTCCGGCAGAACCGGCGTAGCGGCTTATCCACGAACGGGATATTACCGCATGGGCCTTCAGGAACTCGGGCGGGGCCGAAGGCTTCATCTCGGAAGATACCACACTCACGAGATAATCCTCCATGCCTATGACATTCACCGCGACAAGCCTGTCCCTGTCCACTATGATCTTCAGAGCCCCGGCGAAGACCTGGTCCTCCTTCCTCTCCCAGTGGAAACCGGAACCTATGGTGACACCGCAGAGGCGGAAAGAAGGCTCGGCAAACATTGTGGAAAGGGTCCGGGCCTCGAAGAACAGCTCGTCGTAAATAGACCCGTCATATTCTATCTTCCCTTCGCTGTATCTCGCCTTCCGAGGGCCTGCCCCGTCGGAAAGGATCTCAAACACGAGTTCCTGGCCGGACATTATCCCCACCGACACCTCCTTCTGGCTGCGGGTGAGGCGGTCCGTAATCCTGGCCTCGGCCTCCCGGTCCAGGGCCACCTCCTCCAGGAGGCTCCGGACAAGGGCCCCGTTTATCTTCTCGAACTCTCCGGCCACCGGGACCACGAGACAGCCTGCCATGTCCGCACATCCGGGACTCATGGTAAGGTGGTCCTCCCCTTCGGAAAAATAATGGTGCGGCCTGTGCGTAGACCTGAACACCACCACGCAGCGGAACTCCTCCCCCTTATGCCAGACAAGGACATTGCATTTAGGCTCCGGTTCAGGGCCCATGTCCATTGCCGCACAGTCCAGCAGGCGGTAGAACATTTTCGCGACAGACTTGGAGGTCTCCCCTGCAACCACGAAAATCCCCGGAAGATATTTCCCGTAATGGTAAACGGAGGCGTCCAGGCCGGAAGCCAGATGACGCAGCCCTGCGGATTCACCCTTCCCGTACCTGTCCAGGAGGACGTCCACGTCATTCTCCAGGGGCATCTGTCCCCGGGAGGCAGCCTGGAAATGATGGTGGTCAGGTGCTGAAGCCCCGCAATGCGGTCCGTTATAGAAGACAGTGTAGTCCGGGAGCGCCCTGGCCAGGTCCAGCATGTCGACAAACCTCCGCCAGATGGACTGGGGGCAATGTTCCTTCATGGCTATGACCAGATGGTTCCTGAAAATCGGGTAGGGGTTCAGGAGGATGTCGTACCTGCGGCCCTTCCTTCCCTCGAACTCGACGGACATCTGCTCCCCAGGCCTGTTTTCCCGGCAGAGGAAACATTTCCTGCGCTTCAATGTCCCCGGGTCGAGCTTCGCGGCGGAGGATATGATCCTCGCAGGATTATGCTGCAGGACAACCTCGAGCCCGCCCACTTCCGCCTTTTTTGTAAGAACATTCCTGAGTGCGCGGAAATTCTCGCAGGCGGCCGGCCATACCGACAGCTGGTCGTTTATGAATTTCTCCGTATTTATCATAACCTTCCATTCTTCCTTTCCAGCCTCCGTACAAGGGCCTTCCTTGCCTGCAGTTCGTATGTCCGCAGACGGTCTTTGTACAGGTTGTTGGCATTCACCTTCTCTATGTCCAGGGCGGCGTCCGAGTTGCCGTCCCAGCGGCGGCAGAAATAAAGGACATCGTAAATCCTGCCTATGCGGTATTCCCGGCTGATCCTCAAGCCCATGGCATAATCCTCACCGTAGCTCGTATCCGGGAAGCCAATCTCCCTTGCCACCGAGGTACGGAAAGCCCGGGGAGCCCCGAGCCCGTTTATCCGCAAGGCGTTGTTGGGACCGTTACTGTCTGTCCACTCCCTGTGGTCTATCACGCCTGGAGGTATAGGCGAAAGCGTGAAGTCGGTCATGAGATAGGAGCCCACCACCATGGCGCAGTCCTGTCTGGAGAACTCCTCCACTATCCTCTCAAGGACAGATTCCGAGGAATACACGTCATCGCTGTCCAGCTGCACCGCGAACTCCCCACAGGCCTCGTGGTGCAGGGCCAGATTCCAGCATCCGCCTATCCCGAGCCCGGCACGCCCGGGGATAACGTGCAGGAGGCGGCTGTCACGGGATGCCATCTCCGAGAGTATCCTGCCAGTCCCGTCGGTGGAATGGTTGTCCACGGCGATTACATTGAAAGGGAAGGGACATTTCTGCGAAAGCGCACTCTCCACGGCATCGGCCACGGTCCGCGCCCTGTTGAAGACCGGGATGATGACCGAGGCAGTGACCGGATACCCTTCCTCCCTGCTGAATCCCCCGCGCCTGGCACCGGGTCCGAGCCATGCTCCTATGCGCTCCAGGTGACGGGTGCATATTTCCTCCATCTCGACCTGCACCTCCCTGTTCCTGGGGTCCACATAGTCGAACTGCTTCTCCCCGGATTTCCGGAAGTCAGTCTTTATGGCCGTGTACAGGTACTCCCCGACATGGACTATCTTCTTCATGGCAAGCCGCAGCGCATACAGGGCCCCGTAACGCAGGCCCTCCTGCAGCATGCCGGCAGCCTTCCGGAAAGAGGAGGTACGGAAAACCAGCACCGGACCGAAATCGAAATCATCCCTGACGGAACCCTCCAGACAGTCCGTCAGGGGATGCCTGGCGGTACTCTCCGCGCCGGTCCCGTCCAGTGTCCTCTCCGTGTAGTCAGAATAGAGCATGTCCGCCCCCGTGTCTTCCGCCACCGCCACGAAGCGGTCCAGGGCATACAGGCCTGTTTCCAGAGGCAGGTCCTTCAGATACAGCAGGATATATTCCGCCCTGGCTGAATCCGCCACCTCCTTCAGGGATGCGGACTCCCTGAAGGACATGCCAGGCAGCACCGTGGCACCGGCAAAGGTCCTGTTGTCCGCCCACGAAGCAAGAGTCCGTTCAAGGTCCTGCCGCGGCATCTGCGGTAAAAAGCATTCGATATCCGATGTCATTGAAATATCGTCGTTTAGAATATGTTCAAAATAAAGGCAGGTACGCCATGGACAGGAAAAACAGACATGGGCCAGCCAATGCCGGCCCGCCTCTGCCCAAGGGCAGCGCACCTTACAGCAAGGCGAGCAGGCTGTCCCCTATCATGGCGAACTCTTTCTCAAAGTTAGGAGTAAAGACCGATTTTCCAAAGTTTTCTTCCAATTCCTTGAAGCCCCACCAGCGGCCTTCCTCCACCTCGTCCAGGTCCGGTACGGGAGAGAAGCTGCCGACCGCGGCGAATACATTGACCATCTCCTTCTCCACCTCCGACTCGAAGATATACGAACGCAGGAAAACCGGGTTGAAACCGGTGATGCCGAGTTCTTCCGACGCCTCCCGGTACAGGGCCTCGGTAATGCTCTCACCGTAATCCAGATGACCGCCTACGGCCGTGTCCCACCGTCCGGGCTGGATATCCTTTCTCATGGACCGTTTCTGGAGGTAGAGCCGTCCGAAGCGGTCTATGAGGTGAAGATGCACCACCGGATGCAGGACCTTCGCCCCGGAATGGCAGTAGGCACGGCTTGCCCGGCCCGTAACTATGCCTGTCGGCTCCACCACAGGGAACCACTCCGTACCCTGCGGATACCCGGACATATTGTCCACGGAAGGCGGAGGCACTACCGGGGCAGTTTCTGGAGGATATATGAGCTCAACCATAAGTCAAGGGATTGTACCTGTCTTCAGGCGATGAACATACAGGCCCCTGCGACGAGGGCCACTGCAACTATCAGTACCTCGACATATTTCCGGGACGGCTTGTACTCCTGTCCTGCGGAGCGGACCGCCCGGATGAAGAAGACAGCCATGGAAGGAATGCAGGCCGCAGCCAGCAGGATGTCCTCGGGTATGTTGAAGATGGAAATCTTGGACATGGCTATTATCGCCCAATGGAATATGAATATGAAGGCGAAGAAATTTATCTTCCTGTTGAACGCCATGAGCATTCCCAGCATATACAGGGCCACGGCGCTCGGTATCACGGGCGTGGTGACCTGCGGGAACTCCAGTCCCCTCGCGATGGATATCAGCGGATATGCCAGGGGCAGGAGGAGCATGACGGCACCCCAGAACCTTGTCTTCCCGGACTTCTGGAAGGTTGAGAAACCGGTGACAAGATCGTATAGCCACGAGGCCGCCACCATGCACCAGAATATCGTGAGAACATTGGAAAAATCCCGGGCCGCGGCAAACTTCATGTAATACACGAAGGCTATCCACAGGGAAACGGCCACCATGTATATCTTCATGGCAGTCCTGGCCCATCTGGCCGGACGGAACCACAGGACCAGGGTAAGGACAGCCGCGACAGCCACGAAAGCAAGCTGCCAGGGCCATGTCGCCGCATTGTACGCGGATATGGAGTTCCAGAATATCTCTTCCATCATAAAAGGGTATCGCTCCGGCAGGAGCATAATGGGTTACTATAAGTTCCTGGACCGTCTTCAGATGAACCTGGAGCCCCGGGTCATCGAGTTGGCCCTCTCCCTCAGGAGGAACACCGGTATGGTCGCCCCCACAGCAAGCATGAACAGGACGCTGAAGGACACAGCCCCGTTGAATATCATTTCCTGCAGATATCCGCTGCCCTTGGTCGGGGAGGATATCTCATGGAAGAACATTATCAGGGAGAATACCGTCTTGTAGGCGTATGTACCCGGGACCATCGGCAGAAGGGCCGGGATGTAGAGGACCGTCATAGGGCAGAAGACAATCCTGCCGAACCATACGCTTCCGGTACCTATCAGGAAGGCTGCCACCAGGGAGGCAGACACGATGTCCACCCCGAGAAAGTTCATGAGGCAGAACCTCGTGGCATGTCCCGCCGCGGCAAGTATCGCTATGTAGGGGAAGGCCCTCATCGGCGGGCCGGATATGGAGCCGAAGCCCATTGCCGCGACCGCTGCGAAGATGCCGTCCGATATAATGTCCATTGCAATCATAACAAACTGTCCTTTACCATCATGAGTGTGACAGACAGGCCTATGGCGATGCAGACAATGAGCATGAAGGCGTTCACAAGCCTGCTTATGCCGATCTGGATGTGCCCGTCGGTAATGTCTATGAGCCCGTTTATGAGAGGGACCCCGGGAACAAGGTACAGCACGCTCGTGGCCAGGGCTATCTCCGCCGTCCCGAGCCCCAGGGTAAGGGCGGTCGAGGCACAGATGGAGGCCACGAACGCCGAGACTATGAACACGATATAGTGGTTGACCTTGTTCTTCATCAGGTGCTGCCTGATGAAAAAGCCTATCATCGTGGCAGTGAATGTGACGAGCATGGCCCATATATCCCCGCCGAAAAGGCGGCAGAACGACGCGTTCGCGAGGGAGACCATGAAAAGCACAAACACCGGATTCATTCCCGGCTTTGATACCAGCCGGTCGAAACGGCTCCGGATTTCCTCGAGAGTCAGGTTCTGGTCCAGGGACGCCCAGCTCAAGGCGCTCAGGTCCGCGTTCCATTCGAAACTTATCGGGAACGGCGGGATGTCGAGCACCCTCGTGTTCATGATGCGGCTTTCCTTCTGGCAGACCGTCAGGGTCGCAGTCTTCTGGGAAATATGGATACTCACGTCCAGGCCGAGCGCAGCACCTATACGCTTGCTGTTCCGTACCACACGGGAAGTATGCACTCCAGCACCGAGCATATAGGACAGGTACCTGGCTATGAAATCCGAGGCATCGGCGACATATTCCGGACTTTTCTTGTTTTCAGTCATTCGCAAGTGTTTTCAGCAACTTTTTATGCGACAGCTATCAGTATCAGTATCTGGGCCACAAGCACCCTCATGAACATGGCAAGAGGATAGACCGTAGCATAGCTGACAGAGGTATAGTCGGTCCCGTAGGCATTCTGGGCGAAGGCGAGGACAGGCGGGTTGGTGCAGCTGCCCGACACAAGACCGCATATCTGGTAGAAGTTGAGCTTGAAGAAAAGCCTTCCGAGGATGGCGATGAGGGCCGTAGGGATAAGGGTGATGAGGGCTCCGTAAAGAATCCACCAGTATCCGCCGTCCATTATCGAGCTCACGAAAGTCTCCCCGGCGCCAAGGCCTACGGCCGCGAGGAAGATGGATATGCCTATCTCCCGGAGCATGAGGTTGGCGCTCATAGTGGTGTATGTCGTTATCTTGAGCTTCGGGCCGAAATACCCGAGCAGGATGGCTACAATGAGCGGGCCCCCTGCAAGGCCCAGCTTTATGGCCTGCGGCACTCCAGGTATCATGATAGGTATGGAGCCGCAGAGCACGCCGAGAGCGATCCCGAAAAAGATAGGGATGAGGTTAGGATGGTAGAGGCCCGTCCTGGAGTTACCCACGAACTTGGCCACCTGGTTTATCTCGTTGTCATGGCCGACGACGAGAAGGGTATCCCCCATCTGGACTATCAGGTCCGGATTGGCAACCAGGTCCATCCCGCCGCGGGATACCCTGGTGATGCTGACCCCGTAGTTCGTCCTTATCTTCAGGTCCTTGAGTTTCTTCCCTGTCATGGAAGTACGCGTGATGGTGACTTTCCTTACGGACATGGAGGCGTCTATCTTGTCCCATGCCTCCTTCGGCATGTCTATCTGCTCCCCGAAAAGCATTGTAACGGCTTCCACGGAGTTCTGCGACGTAACCACGAGCACGTCGTCACCCTCGTTCAGCACGGTGGAGGCCACCGGCACTGTCACGGCCCCGTCCCGGTACACCCTCGAGATTATGAACTTGTTCTCTATCGACTTGCTCGCCTCGAGGATGGTCTTGCCGAAGAGGGCAGGATTCTTCACGCAGAATGCCACACGCTGCGGGGAATCCATGCCCACTTCCCTGCTGTCCATCACTTCCTTCTCCTTATTCAGGTCTATGCGGAAGATGGCCTTGGTGAGCATCAGCACAAGGATGACCCCGAGGACGCCGACCGGATAGGCCACGGCGTAGCCGGAAGCGAGAGAGGAGGCTATGGAAGATGAATTTATTTCATGGACGAAAGACCCTGCGGTAGCGTCAAGATAGGTCTGCTGCGCAGCTCCGAGTCCCGGGGTGTTTGTCACGGCACCAGACATCACGCCTGTCAGCGTCACGAGATTCTCTCCTGTCACGAGATGGATGACGTAGGTAGTCACCACTCCCGTGAGTACCAGGACGACGGCAAGGATATTGAGTTTCAGCCCCCCGCTCTTGAAAGAATGGAAGAACCCAGGCCCTACCTGCAGGCCGATGGAGAACACAAACAATATGAGCCCGAACTCCTTCAGGAAGTGAAGCAGGGATGCATCGGCACGGAAGCCGAAATGACTCAGAAAAATACCGACGAACAGAATCCATGTGGAACCCAGGGACACGCCCTTGACCTTTATCTTCCCGAGCAGCAGGCCTATGGCTATAACCAGGGCCAGCAGCATGATGGAATGTCCGGTTCCTTGTCCAAAAAATAACTCCTTCATAATATTTCCTATTGTCAATCAGAAAAGCATTTCCACAATAAAGGAGGCCGGACCGTCATTCCCAGCCACACGGCCTTCCACCCAGTAGCGCTCCTCCCCGTCCTGCTCCAGGCCGCTGAGGTAAAGCCCGACCTCGTCTCCAGGACGGGTCTCATGGTTGAAGTTGATCTTCACCTCCTTCAGCGTCTTGTTGAAGGTGGTCTCCCGCCCCACCGCATCCATCGCCCAGACCAGGTACATCGCATTGTTGGCATGGCCGTTCATATCCACGTCCGAATATGAGACCTTGTGAGTGCCGGCAAGCCGTCTCCCGCAGTCCTCCGGTACCCTGATCTTCCCGCAGGACGGTGAAAGCGCGTCTTCCCTGCACACGCTCGACTCGTCGAGCAGTGCGTCGCGGGTGAGATGCCTGGTGTCGATGTTGACAACAAGCCAGGAAGTCGTGGCTGCAATCAGCTCCTGCCGGTCCTCCCTGTCCGTCATCCTGAAGTCCCTTATATAAAAAAGACGCTCAGGACCTTTATGCCAGGTCCTGAGGTTCACTATATCCCTCCATTTCGGGAGTCCGGTAAATTTCACGTGCATCCTGGAAAGGACCCAGGCGGTCCGGGTACGGATCATGTCATCGTAGCCGAAGCCGAGCTCCGAAGCATGGCAGTTGGCCAGTTCCTGGGCATAATTCATGAATGAGACCGGCTTCAGCAGCTGCGAGGCATCGGTATCATAACATGGAATCTTTATTTCTTGCCGGTATATTTTACCCATAAAATATTATTAGCGCGCAAAAGTAATATTTTATTTGGCAAGAAGCAAACCTTGCATGAGGAAGAGGCGGAAGGACCTGGCCGGACTGTCATCCGGCGGTGTAGTCAAGTATCTCGAGCTGTTCCCTGCTGTACAGGATGCCGTCGAAAATTCCCGGGAAGATGTGGTTCAGTATTATATACAGGAGCACGAGTATGACCAGGGCCGATATTACACCGGCGGCTATCTTGACCGCCAGGCGGGTACGGGTGCCTGTCTTCCCTGCCTTCTGTCCGTCCCCGTCCGCAGGAATACCGGATGTCAGGTCGGGCTGCCCGTCCTGCCGGGGAAGTCCTTCTGCCGGCTCTGGCAGTGCTGACGGCTCCATCTGCCCTGCCGTGGTGTCGGGGGCCGCAATGGCATCTGGCCCTACCGGGGCGTCCGGTTCTGCAGACGTATCCGGTTCTGAAAGCGTGTCCGGTTCTGAAGGCGTGCTTGACTCTGAAGGGAGATCCGGTCCTGAAGGGACAGGCTCAACAGGGGACTGGGACTCATCACCGTCCATTATGGAACGGAGTTCAGAGACCGCCGCCGTAAGTTCCTCCCTGGTTTCCTGATGAGTCTTCAGGGATATGGGAGCCAGTCCGAAACCCTCCGGATATATGTCCAGGTCTTCATCCGGCACGAAAAAGAAATTGTTTTCGCGCGTCGCCCTCAGTCGGCCGAGTCCGGGGAATATCACTGTCTTCTTCTCCCGTAGTATCTGTTTCAGCTCTGTAAGGAAATCCGCAAGGATTCTCTCCGCGACCTCGAGACTGACACCGTTTGAGGAGGAATAGAACTCGGCAAGGACGGTGTCATCCTCCGCCTTCGACCGGAAATACAGTCTGCGATACGGCGGATTTATCGTAAAGCCCTTGTCGGAAAACGTTGCCGGCATCATCTCCGCCGTGAATGTCCCGAGCCCGGGCAGCACCACCCTGTCCCTGTCGAGGATAAGTTCCTTCACCATTTTTGACAAAAGGTCAATGTCCATAGTCTCCGAGGATTGTAATTTAAATTAAAACCGAACAATTTACAAAGTTATGAACAGTTTTGATTTTTTTCAAAAATTCTTGTGCCATCCACCTTCCATCCGCCCTTGCCTGTCCGTACGGCCTACGGCAGCGGTTAAGACCTAGGCAAAAACTTCAAAAAAAACGAAGAAAAATTTGCAGCATCAAAATATTGTTGTACCTTTGCAATCCCGAATGAGAGAAATACCTCATTCAGGCATATCGAAACAAATTCCTGAATAGCTCAGTTGGTTAGAGCATCTGACTGTTAATCAGAGGGTCCCAGGTTCAAGTCCTGGTTCAGGAGCAGTTAAAAAAACAAGGAGTTACGAAATTTCGCAACTCCTTTTTCGTTTTCAAACACTAACAAAAACACTACATTTGGGATCACCAGTAAAAATTTCTTGTTCTATTTGGGGTAATGTTACTAAAAGCGAGGGTGACCCAGGAATGTCCCGGGCCACCCTCGCTTCATTTTCAGTTACCGTGCAGACTACTACTGCTGGGCACCGGCCGGAGCAGCCTGCTGGGCCTGGGCTGCAGCCTGACGGGCGGCCATAACAGACTCGAGAGTCTTGTCGGCAGGGATATTCAGGGCAGTACGTGCCTCCGGAGTAAGGTCTATGCTCTGGGCAGCATCCACATAGAGCAGGGTGGAGGCATCATAGACATAGATGACACCCTTCTCCTTCGCGAGATTCTTCACGACATCCTGGGCCTTCTGGTATATCGGGGCCATGAGAGTGTTCTGAAGCTGGTTCATATCCTGCTGTATAGCCTGCTCGAACTCCTGTATCCTGTTCTGGATCTCGGCCAGTTCACGCTGCTTGCTCTCCCTTACGGCAGGGGTCCAGGACTCCTGCTTCTGGTTGAACTGATCATACTTGGACTGGAACTCGGCTACCATGCTCGAATAGGTCTCCTGGGCCTCCTTGTTGGCTGCCTCGAGCTGAACCATGGCTGAATCCGCCTCTGGCATGAGCTGGACCAGCTCGCCGAAGTTCACGTGTGCAAATTTTGTCTGTGCCGTGGCAGCAAGGCTGAACAATGATGCAGCCGCTGCAATTAAAAATATTTTCTTCATGCTATATAGATAATTATTTCTCCAAACAGTACGTCAGCCGGCTCGCCGGCAACATCCGTGCAATTTCAGCAAAGTTAGCAAAAATTATTCAAAATCAGAACTGCTGCCCTATCACGAAATGGAACTGGCTCCCGCCATTTACAGGATCGTCGAAGCCCCATCCCCAGTCTACGCCGAGCAGGCCGACCACAGGCAGGTACACCCTCACGCCGACACCGGCCGAACGCTTGATCTGGAACGGGTTGAAATCCCGTATATCCGACCAGCAGTTACCGCCCTCCAGGAAGACGAGCGCGAAAATCGTGGACTGTGGCTGCAGAATCACAGGATAGCGCAACTCCACGGTAAACTTGTCATACACGTTTCCCGAATAGGCATATCCCTGCGAACTGTACTGCGACAACGCATACGGGGTAAGGGAGTAGTTCTCATAACCCCTCAGGGCAATGACCTCCTGGCCGTAAGTATTGTACCCGGACATACCGTCACCACCAACGAGGAAGCCCTCGAACGGAGAATAGCCCCAGCTCCTGTTGTAATACCCGAGATACCCGAACTGCGCCCTCGCCATGAGCACGAGGTCACCCACGAGCTTCGTGTAGACTGTCCCCTTGAACGACCACTTGTGGTACTCTATCCACTTGTACCTGTCGTCGGAAGACTGGCGGGAATAGTCTATGTCCCTCCAGGACGACACCCTCGTAGGGTTCCCGTCAGCATCCAGCACGCCCTTGTCCTTCCTGCGGAGCAGGGAATAAGGCGGGGTGAGCTGCAGGGAGAAACTGAACTCCGACCCCTGGCGCGGATAGATTATCTGGTCCGTGGAATTCCTCGACAGGCTGATGGTATAGCTCAAGTTGTGCGATATACCCGTGTCGAAGATAAAGCTGCCCGGCCACTGCTGCAGACGGTAGGTCTGCCAGCTGAGCTGGTTATAGAGGACAAAATAGTTGTCCGGCCATTTCAGCCTGTTGCCGATTCCGGCGGCCACACCGTAGACCTCGAAGAACTCGTCGTTGTTGAAGACGTCGAATATCGGGTAGGAATTGGTCTGGCGCGAATAGTAAGCGGATATGCTGAGCGAAGTAGGCTTCTTCCCGAACAGCCACGGCTCCATGAAGCTGGCCGAAAGGCTCGTGTAATATGTTCCGTTGGTCTGGAAGCGGATGGCGAGGTTCTGCGCATCACCCAGAGGCACAGGACGCCATGCGGACTTGTCGAAGAATCTCCTTGTCGAGAAATTGTTGAAGCTGACACCGACAGTGGCCACGAACGTATTGCCGCCCCATCCTCCGGAAAGCTCGAGCTGGCTGGACGGCTTCTCGGTGACATTGTACACGAGATCCACCGTGTTGTCGAGCTGGTTAGGGATTATCGAATAACCCTTGGCAGGGTCCGCGATGGCCTCGGCGTCGAACTGTCCGAGAGAGGCTATCTCCCTTATGGACCGCTCGAAGTCGGTCTGGCTGAACAGGTAGCCCGGACGGGTGAAGATCTGCCGCCGCACCACCCTCTCGTTGGTAAGGTCGTTCCCGTTAATGATTATGTTGTTGAGTGTGGCAGGCTTGCCCTCGACAATGCGCATCTCCACATCCACCGAGTCCCCGTCTATGTTCAGCTCCACCGGCTGGAGATTGAAGAACAGGTATCCGTTGTCCCTGTACAGCTTGGACACGTCATACTCGTTCTGCTTCCCGCCTCCGAACAGCCTGTGCTCCATGGTGACCACGTCATAGACGTCGCCCTTGTTTATCATGAGCACGGAATTGAGGTCGTCACTGGAGTAGACCGAGTTGCCGGTCCAGGTGATATTCCTGAAATAGTATTTCTTTCCCTCGTCTATCTCGAAATCAATCTGCAGACGTCCAGGCTCCACATAATATATGGTATCCTTCAAAATCCTGGCATCCCTGTAGCCCGCCTCGTTGAACGCGCTTATGAGGTTCTTCTTGTCGTTCTCGTACTCCTTCTCGTTGAACTTCTTGGAGCTGAAGAAGTTTATAAGCCTCTTGTCCTTAGTCTTCTTCATGGAGCGCACGAGCTTGCCCTCCTTGACGCTGAGGCTGTCCCCGAAAGTTATCTTCTGTATCTTCACCTTCGGGCCCTTGCGGACCCCGAAGTTCACGATTATGGCACTCTTGATAAGGCTGTCCCTGCGGCTCGTGACATCGACCTCGGTCTGAAGGAAGCCCTTTTCCTTGTAGTATCTCTTGATTATGTCGGTGGAAGTCTTGGCCACATAGTCGGAGAACTCGCCACCCCTCTTCAGGTTCAGCCTCTCCTGAAGCTCCTTCTGCTCCCCTGACTTCACCCCGGAGAAAGTCCACCGCGACACCCTCGGACGCTCCACCACACATATCTTGAAATAGGCCGTGTCCCTGGTAGGGGTTATGGAGTCAATGACCATGGTGACATCCTCGAAATATTTCTGGAGCCACAGCCTCGTCACGACGGCCGAGAACTCCTCTCCCGGCACCGTGACCTGCAGGCCCGGCTGTATCCCTGAAATCTTCAGGATCTGGTCCGAATTGATATACTTGTTGCCCTCAACAGAAATTCCGCCGACGATATATTCCTTTGGATTGTTGTAATCAACCACTATTTCCTTCCTGCTCTCCTGTGCGTCCAGGCTTGCTCCCGCTGCAGCCGAAAGGACAAGCAGAAAGGAAAAGATACGACCTATTCTCATTTTTCAAACAAATTCAAGATATCAATACAACTGGCAAATATACGGCATTTATTTAACTTTCCCATACCGGCGGTCTCTTTTTGAATAAGTCAGGAGAGCCGACCGGAACTCTTCCTTCCGGAAATCCGGCCACAGCACATCGCTGAAAAGCAGCTCCGAATAAGCTCCCTGCCACAGCAGGTAATTGCTCATGCGCATCTCCCCTGAAGTCCGGATGATAAGGTCCGGGTCCGGGATACCGTCCGTGACGAGATAGCGGCTGAACTCCGCCGGCCCAATGGACATCAGGCCCGCAGCCCCCGAGGGGTCCGCAGCCACTTCCGCGGCGAACTTCTTTGCAGCCTGCAGTATGTCCCACTGTCCGCTGTAGCTCAGGAACACGATGAGGGTCAGCCTCGAATTGTCCCGCGTCTTCTCCATGCAGGCATCTATGGCACTGTTCAGGTCTGGAGACAGACGTTCCCTGTTCCCGAGGACCACGAAACGTATGCCGTTCTCCAGGAAATTCGACAGCTCCGCAATCATGGACTTGAACATCAGTCCCATAAGGGCATTCACCTCATCCTCCGGCCTTCCCCAGTTCTCCTCCGAGAAAGCATACAGGGAGAGATACCTGACGCCGCACTCGACCGCGGCCTCTGTGCAGGCCCTCACACTCTCTACCCCCTCGATATGTCCGGAAGCCCTTTCCAGGCCTCGCTCCACCGCCCATCTACCGTTCCCGTCCATGATTATGGACACATGCACAGGCACTCTTTCAATATTTTCCATAATGACTATTATCTTCCGTTCCTGATATCCTCTCCCCAGAAAAGCTTGGTTGTCAAGGCCTTTATAAAGTTGGAGCCGGACAGGCGGACCCTCCGGAGCGGGAACCGCGCCTTCGAGACCTCCATCTTCAACCCCGGGGACACCTCCAGGCTTCTGTTGTCGACCGTAAGGAAAACCTTTTCGTCCCTCGCCCGGAGGGAAAGCCCTATCCTGGAGGTATCCGGCACCACCAGCGGCCTGACATTAAGATTGTGGGGCGATATCGGGGAAACAATAAGCACCTTCGACTCGGGCATCACGATAGGACCTCCGGCACTCAGCGAGTATGCTGTGGAGCCGGAGCTCGTGGCCACCAGCAGGCCGTCCGCCCAGTAGGTAGGGAGCGGGTTCCCGTCTATGGACACGTCCACCCCGAGCATCGCCGGCCCGGCCCTGTGCACGGTCACCTCGTTCAGGGCATAAGGATACATCC
>JADIMQ010000078.1 GCA_017694655.1 Candidatus Cryptobacteroides merdigallinarum | reverse complement strand
TCTGAAAGAGAAAGCATAAGTGACAATGAAATCAAGGCTCTGATACAGGCTTTGGAGAAAGAATAACATTATGACATTTGAGTAAGGGTCTCAGTTTGACTTTATTTATTCATTATGTTGGGATATTTTTTCAAAGGCAGAAATTTGTCACAGGAAATAGCTATATCTACAACAGATTTTTGAAAATTTAAGTTTAACCGAGAAAACTCTCTCTGTTTTCCAAAAAGTTTTGACCAGCAATAGCATTCTAATGATAAAATATTGAATATCAATAGAGTGCCAGTTGGTAGAGCAAAGGACTGAAAATCCTTGTGTCCCTGGTTCGATTCCCGGTGACACCACTTCAGAATCAGAGAGTTACAGAAATGTGACTCTCTTTTTTTATCCTCAAAAACGGCTGAAATGGCTTGGAAATGGGATTAGGGGGGCTAAAAGATTTATAACTGGTATTGTGTGTGCATTTGTCTTATTGAATGATGATTGAGTAAAAATAGCTATATTAGCAACATAAATGCTTTAAGGCTATGAGAAGAGAGCATATAGTAAATCAGATAAGGGAGATAGTTCACAGGGTTGCCCCTACAGCCCAGGCTATCCTCTATGGGTCAGAGGCAAGGGGAGATGCAAGGGAGGACAGTGACATTGACCTGCTGATTCTTCTTGACGGGGATAAGTTGACCTTGAAAGATGAAGAAGTTGTGACTTCTCCTCTTTATGACCTTGAAATACAGACGGGTGTCATTATCAGCCCAATGGTGACTTTGAAAAAGTTGTGGTATAACAGACCATTCAAGACACCATTTTACATCAATGTAGTAAATGAGGGGATAGTTTTATGAAAGACTCATTTGACGCAGACAGCAGATAGGCTCTGATAAATTACAGGCTTGACAGAGCCTATGAAACATTGAGGGAAGCAAGGATAATGGAAAAGGAGTCTTGCTTCAATGCAGATGTAAACAGGTTATACTATGCCTGTTATTATGCGGCTGTGGCATTGCTACTAAAGAATAACATTTCAGCTCAGACACATCATGGTGTAAGGTCAATGCTTGGTTTGCATTTTACATCAAAAGGCAAATTGTCCCCAAAAGCAAACAGGATATTTTCTACTTTGTTTGAAAAAAGACATAGCAGTGACTATGATGATTTTGTCTATTGTGACAAGGAAATGGTGGATGACCTTTACACAAAGGCGGAAGCATTCATTGAGGAAGTGAAAGAGTTGATTGAAAACAGTTGCAACACAGTCAAGGAATAATCATATGAATTGCAGGTTGTGAAGAAAAGTTTATATTTGCATAAAGGGTATTTTGACATGCAGCAGGATAAGGTAAAAATATTGGGTAGAACTGGCAGGTTATGACTTTGATACTGCCCAGGCTATGCTTGAAACCAAAAGATTCCTCTATGTGGGCTTCATGTGCCACCAGGTCATAGAAAAGGCACTCAAGGCATATTGGAGTAAAGTGCTGGAAGAACATCCATTGAAGATACATCACCTGTCAAGGCTTGCTGCAAAGTCAGGCTTGACATATGAACTTTCAGAGGAGCAGTTGGATTTTATAGATTCCCTTGAACCATTGAACATTGAGGCAAGATCCCCGTTATATAAGGATAGGTTGATGAAGACCTTGACAGAAGAAAGATGCAAAGAGTTGGTGAAACAAACAGATGAATTAAGGTTATGGATAAAGAGCAGGCTATAAAACTGGCACAGGAATATAAAAAGGTGCTTATGGAGAATATGCCTGTAAAGGCTCTTTACCTCTACGGGTCATACAGCAAGGGCAATTATACAGAAGAAAGTGATATTGACATTGCTGTTGTGGTTGACAGGCTTAGTGACGACTATTTTGAAGACACCCCTTTGCTTTGGAAGTTGGGCAGAAAGGTCAGCTATCTGATAGAACCAGTATTGCTTACAGAGGACAAGAACAATCCTTTATATGCAGATATTTTGAAGACTGGGATATTAGTGTAAAGAAGATTTAAGTTTAACCAAGAAGACACTCTCTTTCTTGTCGTCAAAAACGCTGATTCTTTCACCCTTTTTTTATCCTCGAAATTGCATAAATGTGCAGCAGTGCCGATCCCGGCATTCCCGGTTTCAGCAGAACAGGGTCACCAGGAAGGGGACACTGAAATCCGATACAATCCCGCTGACTACGGCAGCCGGAAGCATGGAATTTCCGGTATATTTCAGGATCACCGGCAGGCACACATCCATGGCTGTGGCCCCGGCAGAGGCTATAGGGGCGAACGGCCCGAACTTCCTCGCCATGAACGGGGTGCCTATGAGGGTGAATATTTCCCTGAATACGTTCGACAGAAGTGCGATGGTCCCGAGCTCCGCCGCGAGCTGCGCCCCGAGGGAAACCTCCTTGTACTGGGATATGAGGATGGAGGACAGGGAGTAATAGCCCATCCCGCTACCTACCGCAAGGCAGTCGGACAGTCCCCAACCTTTTATGAAGATGCTGACGGCGGCAGAACACGCGAGCGTCCCGAGTGTGCTCGCTAAAGGAAGGGCAAGGAGCCGTATGTCCAGGCTCTTCAGTATTTTCTTGAGGTCAGGGTTGCTGCCGATGCCCAGCCCTACCGAGAACATGAGCACATACAGGACATAAAGGGCGATATTCCCGTCGCCCAGGCCGGGAGGGAGGATGCCGAGCTGCCCGGCGATGCATCCGGCCACGAAGAATCCAAGTACAATGAGGGTACCTTTCATACAGTATCAGAATTTATTCACGTCATTTCCGTCTTTTCCTGCCGCGTCTCCGCATTTCCCTGTCCTGAACAGTAATCTCTGCACCAGGACAGCCGCGGCGACACTTCCGCAAATGCCTGCGAGGGCAAATACGAGAGCCTGGCCTCCGAGCTTGTAGAGGCTGCCGAGAAAATCCTCTCCGGAGCCGAGTTCCGCCCCGAGGATGAAGAGCATTGTCCATATCAGGAAACTGATGAAACCGGATCTGCCTATCATGGTTACCGGCTTGACTTTCCGCAGGAGGTATCCGGCCAGGACACCCGCGAACATTATTGAAAGGATGTAGAACATATCAAAATCGTGATTGGCCCGCAAATATAGTCTTATTTTTTTTACCTGCGGGAGCCTCTCCGGAGAAGTCCCGGGCCCGGAGCCGGCGGACTTGCCCGTACAATATCCGGAGGCTTCTGCGTATATTCAGCCTGGCGGCTGCATATACTGTTGCCTATACTGTTGCGCCTCGGCAAAGAAAATTTAATTTGCTTTGCTCTCGGCTTCTGCGTATATTTGTGGGCTGGTGTGCCAGGCATTGCCAATGGGTAAGGCCTGTACCGCCGGACGGGATGTCCCGGAAATTTTTAGGAACAGAAAAACAGGAAAAGATGGAAAACGGGGAAGAGAACAAGGACGCAAAGACGATGCTGATGTACAACACCCAGAAACGCAGGCTGCAGCTTCCGGAATATGGACGCAATGTCCAGAAGATGATAGAATATGTGAAATCAATCCCGGACAGGGAGGAGCGGAACCGTCAGGCCCGTGCCGTCATCAGTGTCATGGAGACAATCAATCCCCAGGTCCACCTGCAGGAGGACTATGAGCACAAGCTGTGGGACCACATGTACATAATTTCAGGCTTCGACCTCGATGTGGATTCACCGTATCCTGCGCCTAAACCGGAGGAGCTCTACACCCCTCCTGTCGAGATCCCTGTAAAGAGAAAGCCAGTGAAGATCGCCCACTACGGGCGCAACATCGAGAACATCATCGACCTTGTCGCCTCGAAGGAGGACGGGGAGATGAAGAACGCCATGATCAGGGCCGTGGCCGTCTACATGAGGCAGCAGTATCTTATCTGGAACAAGGACAGTGTCTCGGACGAGACCATCTTCAGTGACTTAGTGAAGCTTTCCGATGGACGCATCACCATCCCGGAGGGTATGCACCTGTCGAAACTCCAGCCGGACTACTATTACGGGCGGCCAGGGAACGGCCAGCAGAAAGCCAAGAACATGATGCGGATGAAGAACGGCCGGATGAAGAACAACAGGAAATAGGGGCAGCCTCGGGAAATGGTACAGCAGAAGAAGAAAATAGAGAAGAAACCTGAAAAAAAAACCTCCGGGAAACCGGCAAGACGCCTTGCAGCATACCTGGCAGGACTCGACGATGACAAGAAGAGGCTCCTGCGGAAAGTGTCCGGGCTCCTTGTCGGTGCCTTTGCCGTGTTCACCTTCATCGCCCTTCTCTCCTACCTCTTTACATGGAAGGCGGACCAGAGCCTGCTGTCGGATCCGGACATGATGGACAAGACCGTGTCTGTCAGCAACATGGCCGGGAAGCTTGGCTATCGCTGGGCCCTGTTCCTCTGTTCCGGCTGCTTCGGCCTGGGAAGTTTCGCCATCGTATATCTGCTGGGGGCATACTCTGTCCGTCTCTTTTCCGGAAGAAAGGATATAGGTATAATGAGGGCCCTCCTTGTATCTGTCTCCGGGGCGTTCGTGTTTTCCCTGCTTCTTGCCTTTATCTCGGACATTGCCGGGGCTGGCTCCGCATTCGGGGGAGGTCTCGGCGGGGATTGCGGCGCAGTGCTGGTGGCTGGTCTAGAGAACCTGACAGGAAAGATTGTGTCGTGCATTATCCTCCTGATATTCCTTGTCCTCTGGCTCCTGCTTGTAAGCGGGAGGTTCTCCGCCTGGCTTTCCGGGATAGGGGAGCGCAGGGGAGTCCAGCCTGCGGAGGAGGCAGGCGTCCCTGAGGAAGAGGCAGGGGCTGAAGCTGACGGATATGACCTGGAGCCTTATGACGACGGGTCTTCCGGTGAATCCGCCGGGCTCGGGCAACCTGAAGAGGATGAGGCCCCGGCCAGGGCCGTCCAGGAGGACACTCCTTCTGCGGCAGATACCGTCCCGTTCAATGTCTCCAGGCCTGAAGCGGTCAGGAAGGCGGGCCCCGTAGTACCTCCGGCCGCAGGGACAGCCCCGGAAGCCGGTGCCGGACTCGAGGTGATAAAGGGCGACGGATACTCCACAAAGGTTACCAGGGACCTGCCCCGGATAGATGTCCGTGAAGAACTGGAGAAATATGAGTTCCCTTCCCTTGACCTGCTTGACGACTATGCTTCAGGCCGGCACGAAGTCGCTTCCGAAGAACTCGAGCGCAACAACAACAAGATAAGGGCGACCCTCCTCAGCTACAAGATACAGGTCGAGAGGGTCACTGCCTGTGTGGGCCCGACAGTCACCCTGTACAAGGTCGTCCCGGCTCCCGGAGTGAAGATATCGGCTATAAAGAATCTCGAGCAGGATATCGCCATGTCCCTGAATGCCAAGGGTGTCAGGGTCGTCAGGCTTTCCGACTCCGTGGGTATAGAGGTTGCCAACGACAGGGCTTCCATCGTACCTCTCAAGTCCATGCTGAACGATGACGCCTTCAGGAAGAGCAAGGCGGAACTGCCGGTGGCCATAGGCTATACGATCACCCAGAAAGTGAAGGTCTTCGACCTTGCGGATGCTCCTCACCTCCTCGTGGCCGGAGCAACAAAGCAGGGCAAGTCCGTTGGCCTCAATGTAATAGTGTCTTCACTCCTGTACGCCAAGCACCCGTCGGAGCTGAAGTTCGTGTTCATAGACCCGAAGATGGTCGAGTTCACAGTGTATTCACGTCTGCTGAAACACTACCTCGCTGTGCTTCCGGACGCGGCGGACGAGAAGGAGGAGGCGGAAAGGTCCATCGTCAAGAGCGCGGACCAGGCCGAGCAGATACTGCGGTCCCTCTGTATAGAGATGGACAACAGGTACATGCTCTTCAGCAAGGCCGTGGTGAACGACGTGAAGCTTTACAACGACAAATACCGCGACAGGTACCTTCTCCCGACGGAGGGGCACCATTATATGCCTTATATCGTCGTGATAATAGACGAGTACGCCGACCTGATAATGACAAGCGGGATGGGCGGAAACTCCAAGAACATGGCCAAGAGCATAACTACATCCATCATCCGTCTGGCGCAGAAGGGCAGGGCGGCCGGCATCCATGTGATAATAGCCACGCAGCGGCCGTCTGTGGACGTCATCACTGGCCTCATCAAGACCAACTTCCCTACAAGGATAGCCTTCAGGGTATCCACAAGGGTGGATTCTTCGACTATCATAGATTCCCCGGGGGCGGAGAGGCTCATCGGCAAGGGTGACATGATATACTATTCCGGCATAGACTCCGAGAGGGTGCAGTGCGCTCTGATAGGCCAGAAGGAAATAAGTGCCGTGACCGGCTTCATAGCCTCCCAGACAGGCTACAGGAAGAGCTACAACACACCTTACTATCTTCCTCCCGTCAACTCTTCGGAGGAGGGCTCCGGTGGCGGCATGATAGACATGCAGAACCTCGACGACATGTTCGAGGAGGCTTCCAAGCTTGTTGTCACGACCCAGAAAGGCTCTACCTCTGACCTGCAGCGCAAGCTTGCCGTGGGCTATGCCAGAGCCGGGAAAATAATGGACCAGCTCGAGGCTGCCGGCATAGTGGGCCCGCAGGAAGGTTCCAAGCCGCGTCAGGTGCTCGTACAGGACCTGGCTGAACTCGAGCCTATCCTGAAGTCTTTCATGGGGCAGTGATGCTGCCTGTATGCAGTAAGAAATGGAACTTTTATGGACAGGATATTGATCTGCTTTGCCGCACTCATCTGTTTCTCCGGCCGTCTTCAGGCGGAGAGCCCGGATGCCGTCCTGGAGAGATTCGTCGGGGCGGTGGCTTCTTCCGCCGTGGATTTCGGGTATTCTTACCTGATAGATGACGGAAGGGCCAGGGTTAAGGGCGAAGGGACCGTTGCCATGCAGGGGGAGTCATACCTGATAAGCGGTGACGGACTTGAGGTATATTGCGACGGAAAGACCCGCTGGACTGTGGACCGTGCAGCGATGGAAGTGGTAGTGGAGACCTGCGACCCGGAAAATCCGGACTATACGGTCAATCCGGCCGTACTCCTGAAAGATTTCGACAAGGCTTTTTCTGTTGAAAGTTCCGGTGTCTCGTCCGACGGGAGCCTGCATTACTCTTTGTCCCCTGTTTCCGCTCCGGGGATGTCCTCCCTTGAAATAGTCCTGTCAGGAGACGGGAAGAAGCTGCTGTCAGCTGTCATGCATACTGAAGACGGAGCTGCTGCGAGCTTTTCCATCAGTTCCTTCGTATTCTCGACACCTTCTGACCCGTCCCGCTTTGCCTTCGATATTTCATCACTGGCAGACGGATACATTGTCACCGACCTGACGGTATCGTAACAGGCAATCTGCAGATGCCATCCTGTCCCGCTCTTCCGGTACGCCGGCCGTGGGCTGATCCCTACCAGGAGCCGCTTGCCCCGCCGCCTCCGAAACTGCCTCCGCCGAAGCCCCCGAATCCACCTCCGCTGAATCCGCCTCCATCGAATCCGGACCAGTTTCCGCCCCTGTTGCCGCTTCCTTCGGACAGGAGGCTCCCAATGATCAGGCCTTTCACGAAGTCTCCCTTGTCATGGATCTTTCTGCTTTTCCCGTTCCCGCTTCCGCCTCCGTGGTTCCCTCCACTCTTCCTGGATATAATGAAAGCGATGAAGAAAAGCAGGATTATCGTGAACAAGACGGCTGCCATTGAGCCGCCGTCCCCTTCTTCGGGGTATGGTTCCGAAATCTCCCCGGAAGCCAGTTTCATGAGCACCTCGCAGGCCCTGTATATTCCTTCATAATAGTTGCCCTGGCTGAAGGCCGGGATCATTTCGTTCTCTATAATCCGCTTGGCATAGCTGTCGGGAATGGCCCCTTCCAGCCCGTAGCCCACACTTATATTCACCTGCCCGTCCGACTCCGGCGTTTTCGGCTTCACGAGCACGACTATCCCGTTGTCGAACTTCGATGACCCGACACCCCATTCAATGCCGATTTCCGTGCCGTATTCGGCCGGTGAATAGCCTTCAAGGTCATCCACTGTCACCACTGCGATCTGGTTGGATGTGGTGTCGCTGAAAATATCGAGCATCAGCTCGAGTCCGGTTTTCTGCTGGAAGTCCAGGATACCCGCGAAATCATTTACAAGTCTCTCCGGGACCGGTCTTGCTGGTATTGCAGAAACCGTCACTGCGGCGATGAGGAAGACGGCCGCGGCAACGATATGTCTTGATATCCTGTGCATCATCAATCTATTTCTTGTAGGATATTTCGTCCGGCTGCTCGTTTTCGTCGTCAGTCCGGTATGGAAAATATTCTTTCAGCCGGTCTCCTGCCATGCGTATTGCTTCCGCGATGCCTTCGGCGAATCTGCCGGCGGAGAAACAGGCCTTTATGTGAGCGGAGACACCGTCCCAGAAATCTCCCGGTACAGCGTCGTTTATCCCCTTGTCACCAACAATGGCGAAAACCTTGGAACTGCAGGCGACATATATCAGCACCCCGTTCCTCTCCTTTGTCCTGTCCATCCCGAGGTAGCGGAAGACATCAACCGCCTTCGTGTAGGCATCCCCTTCGCACACGTCGTCGATGTGTACCCTTATTTCCCCGGAAGTGTTCTTCTCGGCATCCCTGATGGCCGAGATTATGGTGTCCTGACCTTTCCGGTCCAGGAAGTCCTGCGGCTTCATCGCTGTCAGAACTCTACCTTTGGAGCGGCGGAGGCATTCGCGTCAGCCTCGAAATAGCCTTTCTGCCCGAAACCGAACATGGAGGCGAGCAGGTTCCTCGGGAAGCGGCGGACCATTGTATTGTAGGCCTTCGCCGTCTCGTTGTACTTGCGCCTTTCCGTGGCTATCCTGTTCTCGGTGCCGGCAAGTTCCGCCTGGAGTTCCTTGAAGTTCTGGTTCGCCTTCAGGTCCGGGTAGTTCTCCGAGATGGCAAGCAGCCTCCCGATGGCAGCGCCTATCTCCCCCTGTGCTTCCTGGTATGCGGCTATGTTCTCTTCCGTTAGCTGGCCCGGGTCCACTGTAATCTGGGTTGCCCTGGACCTTGCCGCCACCACGCTTTCCAGGGTCTCCTGCTCATGTTCCGCATAACCCTTGACAGTGGCCACGAGGTTAGGGATGAGATCCAGCCTTCTCTGGTATACGTTTTCCACCTGGGACCAGGCCGATTTCACGTTTTCTTCACTTGATACAAGTCCGTTGTACCCCGAGACCGCCCAGACTGCTATGACGGCTACGGCCACAATGATTATTATGATACCTTTCTTCATGATATATGGCTGTGTTTTCCTATTCTTTTATGCACCTTACCGGGGCCCCGAACGACACCTTCGGGGACGATGTTATGAATATGTCAGGCTCATAGCAGTTTATGTATCTGATATATGCCTGGTCAGTGTCCTTTTCAGTAGCGGTCCAGAACGCGGCAAAAGTCATTGCCGACTCGAATGACCCGGCCGTGCCGGAGATGTTGGCGAAGCCGCATGGTATCACGGACATGCCGGTCTCGTTGGTGATCTTGACGGCCGGCCAGTATTCCCACATCTCGTTGTCCTCTGAGTTGAACTTCGCCTCTACCATTATCTTCCCGGCTATCCCGGGGAAGATTTTCCCGGCCTCCATGACGGACGGGTCATCGGACAGCTCGGCGGCGAGGTTTTTCCAGTCTTCATCGGTAGGGACCGTCCACCCGTCCGGACAGAGCTTCACACCTGATGGTTTGCCGTCTTCATCCAGTCCCATGGCCTCGTTCCACGTGTAGTACCGGCCAAAGATATCCGACATGGCCTCGCAGTTCTGGTACGGTATCCCTAAAACGGCCTTTCCCTGGTTGTCTCCGGACGCGTGGTCCAGACCTTTGTAAGCCAGGTTTTCAGCGAACCATTCGGCATTCCCTATCCTCACGGTCCTGTATGTGCGTCCTTCCCCGTCCCTGTTGTCGATGACTTCCCCTGCGGGGTATGCAGTGGCGTCATAGCCCAGCAGCGTATCTATCAGGGACCTCTCCCTGGATACGGTGGTCACGTATCTCGAGACACTCGTGGAATAGTACCCTGACGCGAATGCGGTACAGGATATGGTGAATGTCCCCACGCTGTCTTCAGGGAAGGTGAACAGCATCTTCTCTTCTATGAAACTGTCGGAATTCTCCAGCTTTATGGTGTCGTTGGACTCTTTCCAGGAAGCCTTGCAGTAGTAGCCGAACCCTTTCCCCTCGGGATGGTAGATCCCTGAAGGTTCCACCCTGAAGGTGGAGTTGACTTCCATGTAAGGATCCAGGCTGAATTTTACCATTCCCCCCAGTGACGGCAGGGCCTCTTCCTCCTCGTCATCTTTCTTGCAGGCGAAGGCAGCTGCTACAGCCGCCGATATCATGAGAATTTTCAGAAAACGTCTTCCGATAATCATATAATTTTTTCCCGAATTGATGTCATCGTACAAAGATGCATATTTTTTATTAAAAAGCGTCATTTTTGTCGATAAGCAGCCCGATTTTTTGTGATTGTTGATTTTATGGAGTAATTTTCGCCGACGTATGCAATACATTAAAAACAGATGCTGACCATGGCTTGTTACAGAAAATATTTCCGTGGAATCCTTGTCTTCCTTCTTTCGTGCACCCTTTCCTGCGCCTGCTCCGAGAGCGGGTATATCGCGGTCACGGGCTATGCCCAGGGTGGTGTATATTCAGTCAAGCTGTCCCTTGACGGCCACGGAGGGAGGGTGCGCCTCTCCCCGGAAGAAATAAAGTCCGGCATAGACTCGGTCCTCCTTGCAGTGAACAACTCCCTGTCCGGTTACGACAAGTCATCCCTGCTCAGCCGCTTCAATGCTGGGGAGAGCATCGTACCTGACGGTATCTTTTCCGACATATACCGGATTTCCGGACGCTACTATGACGAGACCGGAGGCTGCTTCGACGTTTCCGCGGCTCCGCTTTTCGACATATGGGGCTTCGGTTTCACTTCCGACAGCCTGCCGTCCCCGCAGAAAGTGCAGTCCGTAATGGAAGGCGTGGGGATGGACCGTCTCCCGGACACCCTGGTGCTCGATTCTGCCGGCCGTACATCCGCATCCCTGCTGCTCGGCCCCGGAACTCCCGGGGAGGATGCCGTGACAAGGGGCAGGGCGTTGCCGATGCTGAACTTCAACGCGATAGCCCAGGGATATTCCTGCGACCTTGTGGCTTCCTACCTGCATTCCATAGGCGTGGACCAGATGCTCGTGGACGTAGGTGGTGAAATCTACTGCGAAGGCCTCAACCCTTCCGGGCAGAGCTGGAGCATCGGGCTCGACCGTCCGGTCGACGGGAACAATGTACCGGGCAGGGATCTCCAGGGCATATTCCGGGCCGGACCGGAGCCGTGCGGCGTGGTCACCTCCGGGAATTACCGTAAATATTATGTGAAGGACGGGAAGAAATATGCCCATACCATCGACCCGAGGACGGGCTACCCTGTAACGCATTCCCTCCTCAGCGCCACCATCGTGGCCGCGAACGCGACGGAGGCCGACGCCCTTGCAACGTACTGCATGGTGATAGGGCTCGAGGAGGCCGTGGAGTTCATCACCTCGAGGCCGGACCTGGAAGGCTGCCTCGTCTATGATGAGGACGGGCAGATGAAGACCTGGACATCCGCCGGGCTTGTCCTCGAGGAGAGCCGGCCGGGACCTACGGCAGGGAGCAGATGACCTCCAGGCAGTCCACAAGGAATACGGTGGACAGGTCTATAGCCCTGACCAGGACATCCGGGCACATCCCAGCCCTGTGCAGGAGGGCGGCGGCAAGGGCCACCGGCATAAGGGCTGATGTCAGCGGTATGGCTATGAGGTTGGTTATGATGAAATAGGCCGGGGCCGACCCGAAAAGGAACCATGCGAGGGGGCCGGTGAATGCCTGGCATGCTATGGACATGGCCGCGCTGTTCCATATCTTCTTCATTACCGGGACATTGTCCGGGTAGAGATCCCGGAGGGCCGGATACAGGAAATATATCCCGCACATGGCGAGGTACGAAAGCTGGAAACTTGCCGAGACAATGACGGCAGGGGAGAGGGCGCACTGTACAGTGAGCGCGAAGCACAGTATGTTCCCCGGCCGGGCCTTCCTTCCGGTCAGCTTTGCAGTTTCACGCAACAGAATGAAGAGGAAGGCACGTATGATTGACGGGGAGGACCCGGTCATGACTGAATAGAAAAGTGTGGAGGAGGTTATGACGGCGAACCTGGCCATGTCCGCCTGCCTGGTCCTTCCCAGCACGGACAGCAGCCTGGACAGGACGGCATAGATGACTGCAAGGTGCATCCCCGAGAGGGCGAGTATGTGCGAGGCCCCGCTGTCCCTGAAGGTTGCAGCCGTGGATGCCGGCACATCCGACCTGTCCCCGGTGACGAGGGCCTTTATCAGGGCGTTGCTCCCGTAATCCTGCAGGGGCAGCGAATCTATTGCGGACTTCAGCCACAGGGCGGGAGGGGCCGTGAGCTCCTCTGCCAGGGTCATCTTCCCGTCCGGGACGGACATTTCCCCGAGGGCGTGCGCGGACCAGCAGAATGCCCCGCAGCTGAACATCGCCGCGGCGGCCAGGGCGAGGATCCCGCCCTCCTTCTTGCGGCGGAAGAAGCACAGTGCAAGCAGCAGGATACAGGCAGGAAGAGATATGGCGGCGGTAAGGTATGTCCCCGTCCGGTGGAGCACCCCGTGCCCGCAGATCATGATTCCGGTAACGGTACCGGCACAGAATGGCAATGCGTACGCCACAGATTCCCTCCCCTCAGCCATTGTCGTAAAATTAAGTCAATAAAATATGGAAACAACGGCTAAAATACTCATTATTTTTATAACTTTGCGCTGATAACGGAATTTTTGTGACAGATTGGAAACGGTTGTGTCGTTTCATGAACTATTTTTAAGAATTACCTTTAATTATATAATATGATTATCCTTGTATTGAATTGTGGAAGTTCGTCCCTTAAATATCAGCTGCTTGATATGAAGAGTGACGAAGTCTTCGACCTCATGGCCAAGGGCCTTGTCGAAAGAATCGGCATGGATGCCGGATGTATCAAGCACCAGACCGCCGGGAAAGAAAAGTATGTAAAGGAAATGCCTATCCCTGACCATACGGTAGGCATAAAAGTCGTGCTCGACGCCTTGCTGGACAAGGAGTTCGGCGTGCTTTCCACCCTCGAGGACATAGAGGCCGTCGGTCACCGTGTAGTGCATGGGGGAGAGGAGTTCTTCTGCAGTAAGCTCATAGATGACGGCGTCATTGCCCAGATTGAGAAGTGTTCCGATATCGCTCCTCTGCACAATCCTGCCAACCTGCTCGGTATCAAGGCAGTGTCCGAGGTGCTTCCTACTGTTCCGCAGGTTGCCGTGTTCGATACCGCCTTCCACCAGACAATGCCGGCATACGCCTACATGTATGCTCTCCCTTACGAATATTACGAGAAATACAGGATCCGCAGGTACGGGTTCCACGGCACGAGCCACAAGTATGTCTCCGCCAAGGGCGCCCGCTTTACGGGGCTCGATCTTGAGAATTCCAAGATAATAACCTGCCATCTGGGGAACGGCAGCTCCATCACGGCCATAGCCAACGGCAAGTCCATCGACACTTCCATGGGATTCACCCCGCTCGAGGGTATCATCATGGGCACGAGGTGCGGCTCGATAGATCCGGAGGTGGTGACCTTCCTCCAGGAGAGGGAGCACCTGTCGGTTGAGGAGATACACAATGTGCTCAACAAGAAGAGCGGTTTCCTCGGGCTGTCCTGCATATCGTCCGACGCCAGGGACCTGAACGAGGCCGCCAATTCCGGTGACAGGAAGGCCAAGCTGACCCTGAAGAAGCTTGTCTATGACATCACCAAGTACATAGGTGCCTACACTGCCGTGATGAACGGGGTGGACCTGATTGTCTTCACCGGGGGAATAGGGGAGAACAACAGCCGTCTCCGCCGCAGGGTATGCGAGAACCTTTCCTACCTCGGGCTCAAGTTCGACTATGAGGCCAATGTAGCCACCGGCAGGGACACCCTCATCTCGCTCCCTGACTCAAAGGTGAAGGTGGCCGTAATAACCACGAACGAGGAGCTTGTGATTGCACAGGACACCATGCACATTGTTAACGAGAACAACCAATAAACCCAAATACAAATGTTTACCAAATTTGAAGATATCTTCGCCGAGCTTGCGGGCAGAGGCGAGAAGAAAAGGATGATAGCTGCCTGGGCCGTGGACGGTCATACGATTTCCGCAGCCAGCAAAGCCGTGGACCTGGGGATGATCGACGCTACCCTGGTTGGTGACGAGAATCTCATAAAGGAAGAGTGCGCGAAGGAGAACATAGATATAAACAAGTTCAGGGTTCTCCACAATCCTGTGGAGCTGTCCGCTGTTACACAGGCCGTAACCATGGTGAACCAGGGCATGGGGGACATCCTCATGAAGGGCCTCTGCAGCACCGACAAGTTCATGAGGGCCATCCTGAACAAGGAGACCGGTCTCCTGCCTCCGAAGGCCGTGCTCAGCCACGTGTCCGTGATACAGAACCCGAACTACCACAAGCTGATATTCCTCAGCGACATGGCAGTGATCCCTCTCCCGGACCTCGGGCAGAAGAAGGCCATGCTCGGATACCTGGTGAATACGGCACACGCCATGGGAATCGCCACTCCGAAGGTCGCCATAATAGCTGCCACCGAGCAGATGCTCGAGAAGATGCCTGCATGTGTGGAGGCTGCCGTGCTTTCCAAGAAGGTTGAGCGCGGTGAGATCAAGGGCTGCATAGCCGACGGTCCTCTCGCCCTCGACGTTGCCATCGACATGGAGTCCGTTGAGATAAAGAAGGTAGTGAGCCCTGTAGCCGGGGATGCGGACTGCCTCCTCTTCCCGAACATCGAGTCTGCCAACGTCTTCTACAAGACCAACTCCAAGCTGGCCTCCGGTGTCAAGCAGGCCGGTATGGTGGTGGGCGCCAAGGTCCCTTGCGTGCTTTCGAGCCGCGCGGACAGCATCGACACCAAGCTGAACTCCATAGCAATAGCTGCGATGGCAGCCAAATAACGGCTTATGTCAGGTAGGATTTTGGCAATCAATACCGGATCGACCTCGACTAAGTTAGGATACTATGACTCCGGAAACAAGGTGTTCGAAGAGAACATCTTCCACAGTACGGAAAGGCTATCCAGATATAACTCTGTAATGGAACAGGGCCACCTCAGGCTCGTTACCATTACAGAGTTCCTTTTGTCCAAGGGCATACGTCTCGTGGACATAGATCTGGTCATGGCCAGGTCTGGTCTGGTAACCCCCATGGAGACGGGGGTATATGAGATAACGGAGGTCCTTGAAGATGCCCTCAGGGCCTGCAGGAACGGTGTACACGCCTGCAACCTGTCCGGGCTCCTGGCCTGCGACATCGCCGTGCTTGTGAATGACGCCAGGAAGGAGGCCGGTATCCCGGAGGTCTGCAGGGCATACATGGCTGACCCTCCTATGGCTGACGAGATGCTGCCGGAGGCCAAGGTAGGAGGTATCCCGGAGTTTACCCGCAGGCCGTTGTGCCATGCCTTGAACTCACGTGCCGTGGTGAGGCACTACGCAGGGTCGAAGGGCCTGAAGCAGAAGGATGTTACCGCCATCGTGGCGCATATAGGCGGCGGGACGTCAGTTACCCTGCATCGAGGAGGGCGTATCATAGATACCAATGACGCCCTCGGGGGAGACGGGCCGTTGAGTACGGAGCGTGCCGGGACTGTCCCTGCATTCCCCCTTGTGGAGATGTGCTTCAGCGGGAAATATACCAAGGATGAGATAAAGAAGAAGCTTGTGGGGCACGGAGGAGCAGTATCCTATTTCGGGACGAATGACTTCAGGTCCGTGGTCGCCATGGCTGATGCCGGTGACAGCCACGCCAGGCTCTTCCTGGAGGGCTTCTGCCTCAGCGTAGCGAAATACATAGCCTCCCTTGCTGCGGATGTCTGCGGCCAGGTGGATGTCATAATCCTGACTGGAGGCATAGCCCACAACGCCCCCCTGATGAAGAAGATTTCGCGCAGGGTCTCTTTCATAGCCCCTGTCGAGGTCTATCCCGGAGGTAACGAGATGGATTCCCTTGCGGAGAACGGGTATGCCGTGCTTTCGGGAAAGGCGGAAATCAAATATTATGACCCGCATGCGCAGGAGAAGAGATCCCTTTCCGGCAGCGACTGGCTGTAGAGTTCCCTGCATTGCCTGAAAAGAGCCTCGGTGTACCTTGTGAAGCCGGGGCCTTTCCATGTACTGGTGTTTGTAATCATTGTCCAGCATTCCCCGTCCGGGAAATATTTCACGAGGGCACTTGTCCCTCCGAGGGTCCCGGTCCTTGTCCATTCCCCGTCCGGCCTGGTGTCGTTCCATCCGAGGGAGTAGGTCTCCGGATTGAAATATTCCGTCATTTCTGCCACGCTTTCCGCCGATATGATATCCTTTATCCCAGGCTTCCCGTCTATGGCAGCCACGAAACGGCTCAATTCGGCAGGGGAGCCGCACCATGCGCCTGCGCCGGAGAGCCCGCGTATGTCGTTCGCCCCGTAGCACCTTTCGACCATCCTGCCGCTCAGGTTGTATTCCTCGCAGAGGGTCGAGCCTTCGTGCATGTAGTACCTTGTCTCGTTGGGATATTTCTCCTCGTAGTAGTTGTTCGCGAGGTGCATGTCGTAGCATCCGGCCGGGTGGAGCACATTCTCATTGATGAAAGTCTCGTAGTCTGTCCCGCTCACCTTCTCTATTATCATGGACAGCAGGAGGTAGCCGAAGTTGGAATATCTCTGCCAGCTTCCCGGGGTGTACCCGAGCGGCCTTGTCAGCACGCATCTCACGAGGGTCTCGTGGTCCGGGGCCCTGTCCAGGTGGAACTGCCGTATTATGTCCCTTGTGGAGAACATGGGGTCTCCCCGGCCGTTGGTGAAGCCGCCCTTGTGCCTGAGGAGCTGCTCAACAGTGATCCCGAATTTGCTTTTTTCCTTGATGGCGGAGGTGTAGATGGAGTCGTTCAGTATCCCGCGGACACCGAACACCGTGTCCTGCAGGGACAGCATCCCTCTTTCCTGGAGCACCATTATGCCCGTGGCCGTGATGAGCTTGGACACGGAGGCCATACGCAGGATGTGCCCGGGGGCCATGGGCTCCTCCTTCTCCTCGTCGGCATAGCCGTAGCCTTTGGCATAGAGCAGGGAGTCATTGCGCATGACTGCGAGGGAGGCTCCCTTGATGCCCCAGCGGGTGAGGTACTTCTCTATGAGTGAGTCCATCTCCTCGAGGCCGGGGATGTCGGACATCCCGTTGGTGAGTGTATCGTTGAGGCTTCTCTGTACCGGGGCCTCCTCTTCCTTTACGGCCTTGTCTTCCGACCTGGACGAAAGGGGCAGCAGGACTGCAGCCAGGATTATGCAGAGGAATACCGTGGAGAGGATTGTCAGCTTCTTCCTGCTCATTCCTCCCTCCTTACTGAAGTATCCCCGTCCTGCGGGCGAATTCTATTATGTAGTCGGCCGTGCCTTCGATGCCGAGTATGGACGAGTCTATGCAGAGGTCGTAGTTGGAGGCCATCCCCCAGTTCCCGAAGGTGTAGTAGTTATAGTAGGTCTCCCTCTTGCGGTCCGTCTTGGAGATGAGGTCCCCGGCCTTGTCTTCTGTCAGGTCCATCCTCTCCGTTACACGGCGTATGCGGTCCTCCATAGGGGCAGTAATGAATACGTCCACCGTGCAGTCCAGGTCCCGCAGTATGTAGTCCGCGCATCTGCCAACTATCACGGCAGACTCCTTTTCCGCTATGTCCCGTATCACGGAGCTCTGTATCTGGAAGAGGTTCTCCCCGTTGATGAAGTTCTTCGCGTTCCCGAACGGAGTGGCGAAGAAGGAGGATACCGGGAAGAGGTTCCGTTTCTCGTCCTTGACCTTGAACACCTCCGGGCTGAAGCCGCTCGATTCGGCGGCCTTCGTTATGAGCTCGTTGTCGTAGACGTTGATGCCGAGTTTTTTCCCGAGTTCTATGGCGACCAGCTTGCCTCCGCTGCCGAACTGCCGGCCTACGTTTATGATTATCTTGTCCTTCATGATATCAGTTCTCCTATAGTTTGCTTCCGAGTATGGTAGGATCGTCCCCGTCATTCAGCTTCCTGAGCTTCTTCATCAGGTCCATGAGCATTATGAACGTCACAAGTGCCGCAAGGGAGTCGGCGATAGGGAAGGATACCCATACGCCCTTGGCCCCGAGGAACATCGGCATAACGTAGAGAAGCGGCAGGAGGAAGAGCAGCTGTCTTGACATGGACAGTATTATTGACTTGTTTATCATCCCGAGACACTGGAAGAGGTTGGTCGTAACCATCTGGAAGCCGACTATAGGCAGCATGAGGTTGATGAGCCTCAAGCCTTTGGCCGCAAGTTCCTTGAGGCCGGCATCCGAGGTGAATACCGAGACGGCCGCGTGCGGGAATGCGATTGATACGACAAAGCCTGTCAGGGCCACAACCGTGGCATATTTCACTGTCTTGCCGTAGACTTCCTTCACCCTCGAATACTTCCTTGCCCCGTAGTTATATCCTGCGATAGGCTGCATGCCCTGGTTGAGTCCCATGTTTATCATTATGAACAGGAAGGATATCCTGTTGACTATGCCGTAGGCCCCGATGGCAAGGTCCCCGCTGTAGTTCTTCAGCTGCTGGTTTATGAAGAGGGTCACCAGGCAGGCTGCCGAGTTCATGAGGAAAGGTGCGAGCCCGATGGAAAGCGAATCCTTGGCTATCCTGAAGTCCATCTTGAAAATGCCTTTGCGGAAATGCAGCAGGCGGTCCTGGTTGCTGAAATAGCGCAGTATTATCACGAGGGCCACCAGCTGCGCGAGCACTGTGGCGAGGGCGGCTCCCTTTATCCCTATACCCATCATGAAGATGAATACAGGTGCAAGCACCGCGTTCAGTACCACTGTCATGATGGTAAGCGACATGGCCATCCTCGGGTTTCCGGAGGCCCGGAGCAGGTTGTTGAGACCCAGGTACAGGTGGGTGACGATGTTGCCGTAAAGTATGACCTGCATATATTCCCTGGCATAGACTATGGTGTTTTCACTGGCCCCGAAGAAATAGAGGATGGGGTCCAGGAATGCAAGGGATATGCACATGAACACAATGCCTATGGTCATGTTCAGTACCACGACGTTCCCCAGGACCTTGTTCGCGACCTCGTAGTTCTTCTGTCCCAGCAGTACGGACATAATGGTGCTTGCCCCGACCCCGACCAGGGACCCGAATGCCGCCGACAGGTTCATCAGAGGGAAGGTGACGGCAAGTCCGGATATTGCCATCGGACCGACCCCGTGCCCGATGAAGATGCTGTCTATCATGTTGTAGAGAGACGACGCGGTCATCGCGATGATGGCCGGGCCTGCATATTTCATCAGGAGTTTCCCTATGTTCTCTGTGCCTAGTTCTAACGGTACCGCATTGCTGTGAACTGCCATTGTTCCTCCTATTCTTCTTCGTCAGGGTTCTCCACGAGCTGTATCTCGAACACGAGAGGGGCGTATTCCGGGATGAGGGAACCGCTTCCTGAAGTCCCGTAGCCCAGGGATGAATAGAATATGCCCACGCCTGTCCCCATCGGGGCCATTCTCCAGATGGTGCTGGTGAAGCCGCTGATGACGCTGTTCCCGTCCAGCTGCACCGACGTGGAGTCCGAGGACATGGTCACCTCTACCGGGGCGTAGGTCTTGCTGGCATCGTAGATGTCGTTGTCCTTGGCGACTCTCTCGAGGGTTGTGTCGAATACCTGTCCGTTCAGCAGCTTGCCGGTATAGTTGATGTAGACCGTAGTGTCTTTGTGCAGGTCTTCAGGGGCAGGCGCGTCCTCCGTCCCGTCATCCGGGGTATCGGAGCCGAAGTAGAAGCCATCGAACTTCCGTTCCGGGGCATTGCCTTCCGTATAGGTCCTGTCGATGTAGCTTTCTATCTGGTCAATCTGCCACTGCATGATGTCGTCCGTGACTTCGTCAAGCCTGACGGTATAGATGACATGGCTGTTGCCTGTCACTTCGGCCATGTACCCGGCCTCGTCGTCATACCTGTTGTAGGTCTGGAGCCATCCCGGGATGACGGCTTCCTTCGTCCCGCCCTCGGCCATGCCTGCAAGCATGTCCTCCAGGCCTTTGGAAATCGAGTTCCCGGACACGTTCCATACCCTCGGCCCGTAGTAGTAGGACTTGTTGAAGCTGTTGGTCTGCTTTGCCACGGTGGAGTCCGACGTGGCTGTCACGTTGCCGTCGAGGTCCCTGGTCGTGTAGGTGACCCTGGCGTAGCACGGGATTGTCACGGTACCCTCCCCGGTCCCTTCCGTATTATTGAGGACGTATATGCCCATCCCCTGCTTCTCCGCATCCGGGTAATGGGTCTGTATCCATGCCTCGAGGTACATTTTCTCGTCTTCGTTGGCCGGTGTGTCCACCTCCACGGCGCAGCTGCCGAGCAGAAGGCAGGACAACAGGGATGCTGTATAAAAACTGAATTTCATCTTCTATCGTTTTGTGTGCAAAAATACAGAAAATTCGGAACTGTTCTACTTTTATTTCATGGACTGTCATTTTGCGGGCAGTGCCATGGTTTCCTTCACGCGCAATGCCGTCAGTCGTTGGTAAGGCTTTCCACCCATATCTGGAATATGAGGGCTGAATTGGCCTCTATCCCGCCCACAGCCTTGTCCCCGAACCCGTATTTCCCGGAGAAGACAATATAGCATATTTCCCCTCCCTTCACCCCTTCGAGGCCGAGCCTGAGTCCTTCGAGGAGCCTGGCCTGGTCGTCCAGGGTTATGGTGAGGATGCTGTAGTCCGGCGAGGTCACATCCCAGCCGCTTTCGGTGGCGGTCTCCTCCCGGTTCGTGGCAAAGAGGCTGCTTGCGGTGGGGGTGCTGCCGCTGAAGGTGTAGCCGGCATAGTAGAATGACACCTGTCCGCCTTCCCTCAGCTCCTCGCCGGTGCCTTCGGTGAGGACAATCCTGTTCGCCCCTCCGTTGTGCACCACCCTCGGGGCCGGGTCCTGGCTTTCCAGGGTTTCTATGAAGGAGTCTATCCTGTCCTCCTGGGTGGAGTAGGTGGTCTCCAGGCTCTGTTTCTTGCAGGCCGGGAGCATGGCCGCCGCCGCTGCCGCCAGCAGCATATATCTGGTTATACTTTTCATATATCTCATTTTTTCTGTCTGAAGAATTCCGCTGTCCGGCTTTCTACATAGCGGGCTATTTCCGCCGCACCTGCCTCCGCCGGAATGTCCTGCCCCTTGACGAGCCGGCCTCCTGCTGCGAGCTCGTGGCCTCCTCCGTTGAAGTACATGGAGGCGCACATATTGGCCGAAACCCCTTTCCTGGAACGTATGGAGACCCTGAACCTGTCATCTTCCTCCTTGAGCAGCAGGCTCATCCTCACTTTCCCGATCCCGAGCGGCAGGTTCACGAAACCTTCCGTCTCCCCGTCCTGGATGTCATATCTGCCCGCGAGGGCCTTGTCTATTATCATGTAGGCCACCCCGTCGGAAGTTATCCGGAGGTTGTCCTTCAGGAGTTCCCCCTGGAGCCTGAACCGGTTCTCCCTGTAGTTGTGGTACAGCCTGGAAATTATCCCGTCCCTGTCCGTGCCCGCAGCGAGGAGTTCAGATGCCATCCTGAAGGTGGACGGATAGACCGAGTTCGCGAAATTGTTCGTGTCGGTGGTCATGCCGGCCATCAGGGCTTCCGCCGTCCTGGCCGGGAGATTCTCTGCCTTGCCCTCCGTCCACGGCAGGGAAAGGAGGATGTAGTACAGGAGCTCCGAAGTGGAGGATATCCCTGTCTCGGAGAATATGATGTCGAACTCTTCTTTTGAAGGATTCAGGTGGTGGTCTATAAGTATCTTCCTGCAGCCAGCCCCTTTGAGCACTTTTCCCAGGGATTCCGCCCTGTCAAAGGAGTTCATGTCGAGGCAGAAGACCAGCCCGCTGTCCATGATTCTCCCCACTGTGGCCTCCGGCTGTTCCCCGTACACTGCCACGTCCTCTTCCATGCCTGATGTCAGGAACGACAGCGACCCCGGGTGCCTGTCGTTGATTGCTATGCATACCTCTTTCCCCAAGGCCCGGAGGTAGTGGTACAGGCCGGCGGAACTGCCCATGGCATCCCCGTCCGGGTGGGTGTGTGTAACTATAGTTATTCTTTCCGCCTCTTTTATAGAGGAAACTGTCCCTGCGACGGACTGGGAAGGGATATCAGTCATAAACTCAACGTCTTGTTCTTCGGGAGGGGACGGGAACGCCGGTCCGGTGCCGCCCGCTCTCATTATTGTAGGCGCAAATTTACAAATTATATTGCATTTGATAAATCAAATTTTTAACTTTGTCCGGAATTTGAATAAAATTAAATCACTAAAATAATTATGAAAATATTGAAAAAGGTATTGGTTTACCTCATCTTCCCGCTCGCCATCATAGGATTGGCCTACCTGATAGTAGAGAGTGTCATGGAGCCTGTGCGTTTCAACAAGGAGAAAGAAGCCCGCGAACAGGTCGCCATCCAGAGACTCAAGGATATCCGTACCCTCCAGACTGCGTTCAAGACTGAATGCGGGAGGTTCACCGCTTCATTCGACACCTTGAAGTCCTTCTATAACGACTCTTCGATGAAGGTGGTGATGCAGATCGGTTCTTCGGATGACTCCCTGGCTGTGGACAACACGGAGAAGCTCAAGAAGCGCAATCCGCGCATCACTCCTGCCCAGATGCTCGAGCTCTACAGGAAAGGGGAGCACCTCGTCTTCAGGATAGAGAACGAGGTCCCGGTAAAGGATACCTTGTTCAAGGGACGCACGGATTTCAATCTCGACTCCCTGGCCATAGTTCCGTTCTCCAACGGGGACTCCATCGCCATGTCCGCCGTGGTCAAGATTGTATCAGGCGTGAAGGTGCCGCTCTTCGAGGCCAGCCTTACCTACAAGTCTCTGCTCAGGGGTATGGACAACCAGTTGAGGATCAACCTCGACGCCTCCGAGAAAGAGATGAACGAGAACAAGTACGGTACCCCGGACTTCTCCGGTCTTAAGGTCGGAAGTATCACTGCTCCGAACAACAATGCAGGAAACTGGGAATAACGGCGTAAGCAGGATATCTGTCCGGGTTGCCCTGGGCGGATATATATCAAGAATAGAATCTGACGGTGTCAGCGTGTCATCCGGATGGATGAGCGCTGACCGTTTTTTTACTGACCCGCAGTTCCAGAAGCGGTATGATGATGTGCAGATTTCCGTGTTCACCCCCAAGTTCACCCTTGTGCCGGAGCACTTCTTCGAGCCGCTGTCCGCCAGGGCCCTCCTTTCCGGGGTGACTGCCCTCAGCGAGAACGACTATGTAGCCAGCGAACAGGTCCCGGAGCTGAAGTCTGTCCTTGTGTATTCGAACAGCATAGGGGAGTCCCTCTCCAGGGCTGTCGCCGGTACCGTGCTGCGCTCGGACGGGGAGAAGGCTGCCGTGCTTCCGGAGATAAGGTACATGCTGTCGGCTATATGGGAGATCCCGGAATACAACAAGGTGGTGGCTTCCTTTGCGGACGGCTGCCTTTATCTTGTGATAGCACAGGGCAGGAGCCTTCTCCTGTGCAATTCCTACAGGGTGCAGGATTTCGTTACGGCCGAATACTTCATATTCATGGCCATGAAGAAGCTGCAGCTGAACCTCGAGATGACTGTAATTTATTTCAGGACACCTCTCGGGACAGGGGAGGAGATGTCCCTGTACAGGTATTTCAAGTCAGTGGATTATTTGTGACGGGCTATGCGTATAATCGGAGGAAGACTAAGGGGAAAGACGATTGTTCCGCCGCGGGGATATCCTGCGCGGCCTACGACCGACTTTGCCAAGGAGGGACTGTTCAATGTCCTTGACAATGAATACGAGTTCGACGGGCTTGCGGTCCTGGACCTTTTCGGGGGTACGGGCTCCATTTCCTACGAGTTTGCATCGAGGGGGGCATCTGACATCATCTGTGTCGAGATGAATCCCGGGAACGCCTCGTTCATAAGGTCCCAGGCGGCAAAGTTCGGCCTGGATGCCATCACCGTCGTCAGGCACAATGTCTTCGACTTCCTGAAAATCTGCGGGAAACGTTTCGACATAGTCTTTGCCGACCCCCCGTATTCCATAGAGGGGCTCGGGGCCATACCCGACAGGGTCCTTTCCGCCGGCATCCTGAACGACGGAGGGTATTTTATTCTCGAGCATTCCGGTTCCTTTTCCTTTTCCGGACACAGGTTCTTCCTGAAGGAGAAGAAGTACGGCAACGTCCATTTCTCGTTCTTCGAGTACAGGGAGGAGGAAAAAGATTTGCCCTGAACCTGCACAAACCGTATATTTGCAGGGATTTTCATCTGAAGAACCCCTGGCAGTCCACGGATACGGGCTGCACCGCGTTATAATTGAGTTTAAATATTTTAGAGATGAAGAAAATTTTCTTATCCGCTCTTGTGCTGCTGGGCTGCGGGATTGCCGAGGCACAGACAGATGTGAGCCTGTTCTGGAAGAAGGACGGGAAACAGGTCCCGGAGATTGTTTCCGAAAAGGCGGACCTTTACAATGCCGTGGGGCATCACGGCCCGGCCGTGGAGAATACGCACTTCGCATTGAGGATATACTTCAACGACAGCGGAGCCATAGACGTGTATTCCAAGACCGGCAGGGGGCTGGAGCTCGGGCAGTACAGATGGTACCCGACCCTGGAACAGCAGGAGAATGACGGAGCCGGATGCGATGAATATATGGTAGGCAAGACTGTCGGGCTCGGGGGTATCGCCCTCTGGGACGGGAGCAAGGAAGTGAAGCTCCGTGCCACCCGGGGCCGCACCGCGAGGGTGGGGCACACGAAGCACGGTTCCTACGCGGAAATGATAGCCTATGGCGTGCCTTACCAGGACGATACGGTGGACATCTCGATACGGGTGGACATGAACAAGAAGACCCGTGAGGCAGTTGTGACGGCAACGGAGCTCTCCGGAAAGCGGGTGTGTTTCCTTACGGGGGTAAACTATCACCGCGGGGAGACAGTCAAGTGCGGCAACGGCTACATCTTCGCGTGGGGTGTGCATCCTGCCGATGTCTCGAAGTCACCTGTGCCTATCGGGGCGGGGATGTTCTACAAGCCTTCGGATTTCGGCCCGATGGAGGTCACCGGGGACATCGTGCGGATTGTCTCCAAGCCGGCATCCTCCGTGTCTACGACAGTCGTGGCCGCCTCTACCAAGGAAGCTGAGCTCAATACCCTGAAGCGGTTCGAGGCTTATATGACAGGCAGGTAATGAAACAGAAGACGGAAAAGACGAATGCTGCCCGCCTTCTTGACAAGGCGGGCATTGCGTATCAGCTCGTCCCGTATGTCGTGGACGAGGACAATCTGGCGGCTTCCCATATAGCCGCCCAGCTCGGGGAGCCAATAGAGCAGGTATTCAAGACGCTTGTGCTTTCGGGGGACAGGACAGGCTATTTCGTCTGCGTGGTGCCCGGCGATTCTGAAGTTGACCTGAAGGCTGCGGCCAAGGTCTCCGGAAACAAGAAATGCGACCTCATACCGATGAAGGACCTCCTTCCTGTCACCGGCTATGTCCGTGGCGGCTGCTCCCCTGTGGGGATGAAGAAGCTCTTCCCGACCTATTTCCATTCTTCGGCCCTCGGCTTCGACGCCATATACGTGAGCGCCGGTGTGAGGGGGCTCCAGTTCAGGATAGCCCCAGGGCCTCTCATCGGATATGTAAAGGCTGCTACAGCGGATCTCGTGCATCATTAATCTGGAAACAAATGGACAAGGTATCGGTAAACCCTTTCAAAAACCGGAATACAGGACACTCGGCCCTGATGGTGGTAACTGCAGTGTTCGTCACTCTCTACCTTACCTCCAACATCATGGCGGTGAAGGTTATCAGCATTTTCGGACTCTTCTATTTCGACGCCGGGACACTTACCTTCCCCTTTGCGTACATGCTCGGGGATGTGCTTACAGAGATATGGGGATACCGTATCGCACGGCGTATCATTTACCTGACACTGCTCTGCAATATCATCCTGGTCGTCTTCACGACTCTCGGGGTCTATCTCCCTTCCCCGGACTATCTGCAGGAGACGGCCGGGGCCTACAACCACATATTCTCCTATGTGCCGAGAATTGTGATAGCCTCCCTTGCCGGCTTCCTGTTCGGTGAACTTTCAAATGCCTGGCTCATGGACAGGATAAAGAGGCTTACCAGGGGGCGGTGGCTGTGGGTCCGCACGATAGGGAGCTCCGCCGTGGCGTATTTCTTCGACTCCGTACCTTTCGTGCTCATTGCCTTTGCCGGTACGGTCCCTGTGCATGACCTGCTCCTGATGATAGGCTTCCAGTATGTATCCAAGCTGGCTATAGAGGCCTTTTTAGGGACCCCGATGGCGTATGCGGTGATAGGGCTCATAAGGAAGCTGAAATAAGGTTACTGAAATTTTTACGGTATGGACAGATATTCGCTGATAGGTCAGGGGTCTTTCCCCAGGGAGTTCGTCCTGCTGCAGGGGACTGGGTGCCGGTGGCGCCGCTGCACGTTCTGTGATTACCACGGGGATACCGGCAGCGACCCTTTCTCTGTCAACAGGGAGGTTCTCGGACGTGTGACAGGGGAGTACGGTGTGCTGGACGTGATAAACTCCGGCTCCGGCACAGAACTGGACCCTGATACGCTCCGTATGATCAGGGATGTCGTGAGGGAAAGGAATATCGGTACACTGTGGTTCGAGATGCATTACATGTACCGATACAGGCTCGCGGATTTTGCCAGGCAGTTTGCCCCTGCCGCCGTGAAGTTCCGTTGCGGCGTGGAGTCTTTCCGCCCGGAACTGCGTGACGCCTGGAAGAAGGGCATCCCTTCATCTGCCACACCGGAGGATATCGCATCCTTCTTCCAGGGCGTATGCCTGCTCTGCTGTACCGAAGGGGATTCGCAGGAGAGGATTCTTGGCGATATAGCCATTGCCAGGAAATATTTCGAGTATTGCAGCGTGAATCTTTTCTGCAACAACACTACCGCCGTCCGCCGGGACGTGAGGCTCGTGTCCTGGTTCATACGGGAGGTATATCCCTGGCTGAAGGATGAGCCTGGATTCGAGGTCCTCATAGACAATACCGACCTCGGGGTGGGATAGCAATCCGCGGCTTTCATCTTGTACGTCTGGACACGAAAACGGGGTGCATCAAATTTGATACACCCCGTTTTCGTGACCCCAACAGGATTCAAACCTGTAACCTTTTGATCCGTAGTCAAATGCTCTATTCAGTTAAGCTATGGGGCCGGATTCAGGCTGACGCCTGATATTTCCTTATGCATTCTCTTCCTTGAGGACGGAGAGCTTCTTCTCTTTTATCCTTGCCTTCTTTCCGGAAAGCTGCCTGAGGTAGAATATCCTTGCCCTGCGTACCTTTCCGACCTTGTTCACCTCGATAGAGTCGATGAACGGTGAAGCAAACGGGAAAATCCTCTCAACGCCGATGCCGTTTGAAATTTTCCTTATGGTGAAGGTCTTTGTTGCCGGGGAAGCGCCCTTGATCTGTATGATCACCCCTTTGAATTTCTGGAGCCTCTCCTTGTCTCCCTCCTTGATCCTGTAGGTTACGGTAACCGTGTCACCGGCCTTGAACTTTGGATATCCTGCAGCTTTCTCGTTTGCGAAAGCCTGCTCTACAACTTTAATCAAATCCATTGCTTAAATTTTTAGTGGCAACGTTGCGGAAAATGACTGTCATCGCAAGAGGTTGCTTTTATTTTGGGACTGCAAAGGTACTAATAAATTTTTACTAAGCAAATTTTTTTGAAAAAAGTTTGGCGTCATCTAACCCCCTCATCTTCAGAACATGTTCCGCAGCCTGTCGAAGAAGCTTCTGTCCTCCTTGGACGCGTTTGCCTTGAAGTTCTCGCTTACGGCAAGCTTCTCCATCGCCTCCTTCTCCTCACGGCTGACTTTCTTCGGGATATATACTATGAATTTCACGTACATGTCGCCTGTGCCGTATCCGTTGACTGTCGGGAGTCCCTTGCCTTTCAGCCTTGTCACGGTGCCTGACTGGGTCCCTGGCTCTACCTTCACGTTGTACACGCCGTCAAGGCATGGTATCTCCACCGTTGCCCCGAGGACTGCTTCCGGGACAGAGATTACCTTTGTATAGGTAAGGTTGTTCCCGTCCCTCTTTATTTCAGGATGCTCTATCTCGTTTATGACGATGAGCAGGTCCCCGTTTATACCGTTGTTCTTCGCGCTGTGGCCCTGCCCTCGCATCGTCAGCTGCATTCCATCCTCTACTCCGGCAGGTATCCTCACCCTCACGGTTTCCTTCCTGCGAACAAGCCCTGTCCCTGAGCAGGTATGGCACGGGTTGGTGACTATCTTCCCTTCACCGTTGCACTGCTGGCACGTGGAGTATGTGACTGTCTGCCCGAAGAAGCTGTTCACCACCCTCTTTACCTGTCCAGTACCCTTGCAGGACGGGCAGACCTTTATGTCCGAGGCATTCTTCGCCCCCTTCCCGTTACAGTCGGGACAAGGGACATTCCTTTCAATCTGTATCTCCTTCTCGGTGCCTTTGGCTATCTCTTCCAGGGTGAGCCTTACCCTCACACGTATGTCACGGCCCTTGTAGACCCTCTGGCCTCCTCCCTGTCTCTGGCTGTCGCCTCCGAAGCCTCCGAATCCGCCGAAGCCCCCGAATCCTCCGCCGCTGAATCCTCCGCCGAACAGGTCCCGGAGGATGTCGTTGAGGTTTCCGAAGCCTCCGCTGAAATCAGGTCCAGCCTGTCCGTCCAGGCCGGCGTGTCCGAACTGGTCGTATTTTGCACGCTTTTCCTTGTTGCTGAGGACATCGTAGGCCTCTGCGGCCTCCTTGAACTTCTCCTCCGCTTCCTTGTCCCCCGGATTCTTGTCCGGATGGTACTGGATAGCCTTTTTCCTGTACGCTTTCTTTATTTCCTCGTCGGTGGCATTCCTGCTGACCCCGAGGACTTCGTAATAATCTCTTTTCTCTGCCATTTCTGTGTCCTCCGGTTTAGATGGCGACAACTACCTTGGCGAACCTGACCACTTTCCCGTTCAGGGTATATCCCGTCTGGATGACATCATATACCTTGCCTTTCTTCTCCTCCTCCTGCACAGGGAACTGGGCCACGGCCTCGTGGAGGTCGGTGTTGAATTCTGCCCCCATCGCCTCTATCCTGTTCAGCCCCTTGCTCTGCAGATAGCTTGTCAGCTTGTTGTATATCAGTTCTGTACCTTCTTTGGCTGCGGGATTGTCGTCCGACTTGGCAAGCGCCTCCATCGCCCTCTCGCAGTCGTCGAGCACAGGCAGCAGGCCCTTTATGGTATCCTCTGCGGCCACGCTCACAAGGTCGAGCTTTTCCTGTGAGGTCCTCCTGCGGAAATTGTCGAACTCCGCCATCAGCCTTATGTAGTCGTCTTTTTCCTTTGCAATTTTGTCAGTCAGGTCCTTGACTTCCTTTTCAAGAGTCTCGATCCTGGCCTTCTCCTTTTTTTCTTTCCTGGACTCGTGCCTGCTTTCCGTGGCCTCTTCCTTTTCTGTATTTCCGGCCCCGGAAGCCGCCTGGGGCTCGTTCCCGGGCTCCATTTCCTGTCCTTCAATCTTTTCCTGATCCATATCTTTTTCTTCTTTTTCCATGACCATACAAATTAACCGGCACACTTGATACAAATTATCTGCCACCGTTTTTTCCCTGACAAAATGTCATACGCGGCTTCCGGCAACAAAAAAGGGGCGGACCACCACGGCCATCCCCTTTCTCCGGATAAGTATCCGATTGGTTTTGATGTATTAAGGATTTGGTATTGAAAATCAAGCGTCGATCTTCTTGTATTTAGGGACAAGTGTCTTCATTATAGCCCAAGCTATAAGGTAAGCAACGGCGCAGCCGCAGAACACTATCATATATCCTGCAGGTTTCCCCTCGAATCCCATGAAGTGGAAGGCGGAACCGGCGTTCTCCGAGTAGGTGAACAGAGCTCCGGCGCCTTTCTGTATGAAGAAGGACCCGATACCGCCCGCCATGCCTCCGATACCTGTGATGGTGGAGATGGCGGATTTCGGGAACATGTCCCCGATGGTGGAGAACAGGTTGGCGGACCAGGCCTGGTGGCCGGCCCCTGCAAGGCCTATGATGATGGCTGGCCACCACACGGAAATCTGTCCGGTGGTCTGCGCGAGGAGCGCAGGAAGCGGCAGGAAGGCGAATATGAGCATCGCGAGCATACGTCCGTTGTACGGGTTCATCCCTTTCTTCTCCACGAAAAGCTTAGGAAGGTATCCGCCGAATATGGACAGGACCGTAACTATCGCGTAAAGGGTAGTGATAAGGGCGACACCCATGCCTGAACTTGAGGCGTAGCCGTACTGGTCGGAGAAGTATGCCGGAGCCCAGAACAGGTAGAACCACCATACGCCGTCAGTGAAGAACTTGCCTACGATGAATGACCATGTCTGCCTGTATGTGAAGCATTTCCACAGGGAGATGGACTTGCCGCCCTTCTCGTCGGCCTCGCTGGCCTTGGCATTCTCTTCCTCGGTATAGTCCTGGTTGATGTAGTCGAGCTCGGCCTTGTTCACGTGCCTTGACTTCTCCGGCTTGTTGTACATGAAAATCCAGAAAGCCATCCAGATGTAGCCGAGGGCACCGATGATGATGAAGGACATTTCCCATCCTCCGCCGACGCCCCTGTCCTTGAAGAACTGTGCGAGGAGAGGAATCGTGGCCGGTGCAATGAGGGCCCCTATGGAGGCTCCGGAGTTGAATATCGAAGTGGCGAAAGCCCTGTCCTTCTTCGGGAAGTATTCTGCAGTCACCTTGATGGCGGCAGGGAAGTTTCCTGCTTCACCAAGGGCAAGGATGCACCTTGCCGCAAGGAAGAGCCATACGCTGGTGGACGCTATGGCGAGGGCTGCCGTGGAGCCGGCCTGCACCGCAGTCATGGCAGCGGCATTTTCATAGCCTTCGATATGTACTGTGAGCCAGCCGCAGATTGCGTGGAGGCAGGCACCTGTTGACCATATTCCGATGGACCAGAGGTAGCCTTTCTTTGTACCCATCCAGTCCACGAACTTTCCTGCGAAGAGCATGCAGATGGCATAGACGATGGAGAAGACGGCCGTGATTGTACCGTAGTCGTTGTCGGTCCAGTGGAATTCAGGTGCGATGAAGTCTTTCCACGTGAGGGAAAGCACCTGCCTGTCCAGATAGTTGACGGTAGTGGCCACGAAGAGCAGCACGACCATCCACCATCTCCAGTTGGTCATCAGTTTTTTTGAAGTTGATTGTTCCATTCTTTACAGTTTAGTTTATAGTACTTTATCGTATTTCCTTGATGATTGCGAGGGCGTCCCTGCAGAGGCCGGTTATCTTGCTCCACTCCCCGGCTGCGATCACGTCCTTCGGGAAGAGGTTGCTGCCCATGCCGACGCAGGTCACACCGGCCTTGAACCAGCCTTCAAGGTTCTCCCTCGTAGGCTTGACTCCGCCGGTGACCATGATCTGGCTCCAAGGCATAGGGGCGCGTAGCCCTTTAACGAAGACAGGCCCGAGGACATCGCCCGGGAATACCTTGCAGAGGTCGCACCCGAGTTCCTGTGCCGCACCTATCTCTGACACGCTGCCGCATCCCGGGCAGTATGGGATGAGCCTGCGGTTGCATACCGGAGCTATGGCAGGGTTGAAGAGCGGCCCCACCACGAAGTTGGCCCCGAGCTGTATGTAGAGGGCGGCGGTGGCCGGATCCACGACCGAGCCGACTCCGAGTATCATCCCAGGGAGCTCCTTGTTGGCGTATTTTACAAGTTCTCCGAACACTTCCTGCGCAAAGTCGCCGCGGTTCGTGAATTCGAATGCCCTTACGCCGCCTTCGTAGCAGGCCTTGACGACATTCTTCGATATTTCAATGTCGGCGTTGTAGAACACCGGCACCATCCCGGTTTCCTTGACTGCCGCCAGAACTTCAAGCTTGCTGTATTTTGCCATATCTTTACCTCCTCTGGATTGACTATCTCGATACACGTCCCGAGCCGTCGCCCTTCATGAGGTTCTCCACCTCCGCCACGGTCACCTGGTTGTAGTCCCCGAAGATGGTGTGCTTCAGGCAGGAAGCCGCCACCGCGAAATTGAGGGCTTTCTGGTCGTCGCCCTTGTAGGTGAGGAGGCCGTAGATTAGTCCTCCCATGAAGGAGTCTCCGCCGCCGACGCGGTCCACGATGTGGGTGATGTCGTATCTCGGGGACTGGTAGAGCTTGCTGCCGTCAAAGAGGACCCCGCCCCAGGTGTTGTGGTTCGCGTTGATGGAGCCGCGCAGGGTTATGATGACCTTCTTTGCGCGAGGGAACCTGGCCATGAGCTGCTTGCATACGCTCTCGAACTCGGCGGCGTTCACCTCGCCCTTGGTAGCGGTGACGTCGAAGCCTTCCGGCTTGATGCCGAATACCTTCTCGGCGTCTTCCTCATTGCCGAGGATGATGTCGCAGCCTTCCACGAGGGCAGGCATCACTTCGGAGGCCGTCTTGCCGTATTTCCAGAGGTTCTTCCTGTAGTTGAGGTCGCAGGAAACGGTCACGCCGAGCTTGTTGGCCGCCTTGATGGCCTCGAGGCAGACGTCGGCAGCACCCTGGCTGATGGCCGGGGTTATGCCTGTCCAGTGGAACCAGTCGGCTCCTTCGAAGACCTTCTCCCAGTCAATCATGCCTTTCTCGATTTCCGCAATGGCTGAATGTGCCCTGTCGTACACGACCTTGCTCGGACGTGCCACGGCTCCGGTCTCGAGGAAATATATGCCGAGCCTGTCACCGCCGAAGACGCAGTGCCTTGTG
>JADIMQ010000077.1 GCA_017694655.1 Candidatus Cryptobacteroides merdigallinarum | reverse complement strand
CAGCCCACCCGTTCTGACGCACCGGCCTAGGCTGTCACCCAAATAGGCGACGACCACGCCCACTGCTGATCCCTCTGCCTCACCCTGACATAATAATAGTCGGTGTCCCTTTCAGGAGTAAGGTCTTCCATGTAGTGCTCTATGGTATAGCAGCTTTCAGGCATGGCACGGTTGAAGAGGATGGCCTCGCTTAACCAGCCTATCATGAAGTGGGAACGTGAGCCCTCGAGAAGTTCGGCTATGCTGTGGCTGAACTGCTTGCCGTTGAAGTCGGCGGTAAGGACGGCGTCCTTGGGAACCTCGAGTTCGAGGGTGACAGCCTGGGTGGCAGGGGTAAGGGTGTTAGGGTTCTTGGTGGAGTACATTTTCAGCTCGACGGAGTCGGAGGAGACGGAGAGTACACGGTTGACACGGGTGTGGAACTCGGACTCGCCTGGCTGCGGGGATGTGAAGGCTGCCCCGCGGAAGCAAGGGGAGACATTGAGGATGCGCCCCTTGTCAAGGGAGAGACGGCCGTTCCACTCCACATACTGCTCCTCCCGGTTCCAGCCGAACTCGACCTTGACTTTGCAGTGCACCATGTCCCCGTCAGGGATGACAGGGGTGTAGGGACCGTTCATCCGGGCGAGCAGACGGCCGTTCTTGATGAGGTCAACGTAGTCGATGCAGCTGTCCCCGGTGACATTGAGGTAGATACGCCGGCGGCTGCCGTTCACGACCTCTCCCATGACGGCATCGTTTATACGGAAGTCTATGTTTATCTTGTCACCAGTGGCGCAGCAGACATGTCGGGTGCGGAGCCCTTCCCATATAGCGTCGCGGGTAAGGGATGGAGCAAGGACGCCGACACGCCCGTCGCCGTAGCTCCCCGGGTAGCCGGAATGCTGGTCCGTGGACCCGATGAGGCCGAACTTGTGCCCGAGCTCCAGGCCATACTGCACCGTGCCCTCCCACTGGCGCGGCCCCATGTCGTGCAGATACGGGTAGTCGCCCTGGTCGCTCTCCGCAAGCCCGTGGCGGGAATACATCTCCACGAACGGGGTCTGGTCCCCCTCCGTGAAAAACTTCCAGTTATATCCGCGGTAGCCGGTCTGGTAGCCCATGTGGTGCGGGGTGATGAAGACCTTGTGCCCGCGTGCCTTCCGCTTCCAGTCCTCGATGGACGTGCACTCCACGAGAGGGGCGTCCAGGTCATAGTTCAGGGCTACGTGGTCCCCGTGTTCCATGCTGTGGGCCTCGTAGCCGATGAACGTGAGGAACTCACCCTCCCTGTTGTATTCGTTCGTCATCCTGACATACTTCCCGTAGCCGCCCTGCCGCAGCCGCTTGAAGGCATCGGTATGATATGCTATGACCCACTCCAGGCGCGGGTCGTTCTTCCCCGGGATGTCCGGCCACATGGCATGGGGAGTCACGCTGACGAAATCCAGCTGCTCCTTCGCGGCCTCGAAGGCGTCTCGCATGTCCCCGTGCCCGTAGGTAAGGTTACAGTGGTTGTGCAGGTCGCCCCAGTACATCTTCATGCCTGTCGGAGACGGCATTATCTTTTTCGCTTCCTTGCTTCCTGGTGCGCATGCCTTCAGGAGACTGCCGGAAGCTGCAAGCCCGACGAGGGACCAGCCCGATGTCCTTATGAAATCTCTTCTGTCCATGGTTTATTGATTATCAGTATTTTGTTCTCTATAAAACTTTATTGTCCACAATAATACCCAGGTTGCCGTCCCTAACGGAGGACAGTGCCCGGAGTGGAGGGACCGGACGGCTTACTTGCTGCGTCCCTGAAACCTGCTGTCCCCGTGGAAAAGTACCTTCTGCTGCTCATCCGGGTCGGTATCGCCGTATTGCGCCTGGGCATCTTCAAGAATCCGGTGCATCTCGGCCCTAACACCGGCATATTCCGGGTCATCATAGACGCTGTGCATCTCCTTCGGGTCCTTCTTCAGGTCGTACAGCTCCCACTCGTCGATGTCGTTGTAGAAATGTATCAGCTTGTAGTCCTCTGTCCTCACTCCATAGTGCCTCTTGACGGAATGTTCGGCCGGATACTCGTAATAATGGTAGTAGGCAGCCTCTCTCCAGCCCTCCGGCACCGCCCCGGCATTCTCCAGGACAGGCATCAGGGACTCGCCCTGGATGTCCTCGGGAATCTCCACCCCGGCGAAATCCAGGAAGGTAGGCGCGAAATCCACGTTCATGCAGATTGCACTGGATGTCGAGCCCGGCTTAATGGCCGCAGGATAGCGCACGAGCAAAGGCATCCGCTGGCATTCCTCATACATGAAACGCTTGTCGAACCATCCGTGCTCCCCAAGGAAGAAACCCTGGTCGGAAGTATAGACTATAATGGTGTTGTCCAGTTCCCCTATCTCCTCGAGATGGTCGAGAAGCCGGCCGATGCTTTCATCCACGGCCGTGGCCGTGGCGAGGTAGTCCCTCATGTACTGCTGGTACTTCCAGCTTACAAGCTCCTTCCCCTCCAGTTTTCCGCTACGGTACTCGGCGATACGGCCGGCATAGACGGAGTCCCATTTCTCCTGCACATCCGCAGGCATTCGGCGGTAGACGTTATAGAGACGGTTGGTTGTGTCCGCCAGCATCTCCCCGCGGGTCATCAGCTTCAGGTCCCAGTCCTCGGTAAAGGTATGCTCAAGGTTCAGGTCCTGCTCCCTGGCAGCCCGCCCGCGTCCGGAGTAGTCGTCGAACAGGTTCTCCGGCTCCGGGAAGACCGTGTCGTTGAACATTCCGAGATGCCTCGGGGCCGGCATCCAGTTACGGTGCGGGGCCTTGTGGTGGAACATCAGGAAGAATGGCCTGGAACGGTCCCGGCTGTCGATGAAGGCCAGGGCCTTGTCCGTGATTACGTCGGTGACATAGCCCTCTTCCCGGATATGGACCCCGTTCTCGTTGAAGTCCGGGGAATAGTAGTCGCCCTGCTCCCCCTGGCCGGAAAGTATGCTCCAGTAGTCGAAACCCTGCGGCTCCGAAATCAGATGCCACTTCCCTATCACGGCAGTCTGGTAGCCAGCCTCCCGGAGCAGCTTCGGGAAGGTCTGCTGGTCGCCGTCGAAAATGCAGGCGTTGTCCGTAAAGCCGTTTACATGGCTGAACTTCCCCGTAAGGATACAGGCCCGGGACGGACCCGACAGGGCATTCACTGCATAACAGTTGTCGAAGCGCATCCCTTCCTGCGCCAGACGGTCCATGTTGGGAGTCTGCACCAGCCGGCTCCCGTAGCAGGAAATCGCCTGCGTGGTATGGTCATCCGTCATTATGAATATGATGTTCGGACGCTTCTGTTCCGCCTGTCCGCAACCGGCGACCCCGGCCAGCACAGCCGGGAACGCCGCTACAATGTTCAAACGCCTAAAGTTCATAGCCGAGCACCCTTTTTTTCTCCTTGCCTATCCTGACCTGTATCTTCAGCCCGTCCTCGCTGAATCCCTTGTCCAGGAACCTGGCTTCCAGGGCCGGTTCCTTGCCGGCTTTCTCCTTTGGATAGATTACAGTGATGAAACGCACCGCAGGAGAGTCGTACTTCTTCACGTTGAAGCTGACATCCATTCTCTGAACTTTCTTGTTATATGCAGTGGAAATCCAGCCTTTATCCTTTTTCATGGTCATGTTTTCCGGACCGAAGCACCGGAACATGAAATTGCTCCCGTCCTCGAAATTCGTGTAGAAGGTCATATCCTCCCTGCTGTTCGGCACATCCCCGCGAGGCATCTGATAATGCAGGGTAACATTATTGTTTCCCGAAACGGAACCCACTGCTTCATCGACAATTACGAAATATGTCCCGTCCACAAAGAAGACAGAGCGGCGGTGCTTCAGGTCCTGGTAACTCTGGTTTTCAGTCACGAGTATCTGCACATCGCCTTCCGGCTGCCAGAGCAGGGTCCTGGACTCGGTGGTCTCGAGGTCCTTGTCGTTAAGGGTAAGGGTATTGTGGTGAGCCGTGGCACGGAACCAGTTCCTCCACTCCATGACCTCGGCATCCCCGGCATAGACATACGAGCCTGAATCCTGGAAAAGGCTGCGGCCGTTGTACCACATCTCGAAGGTACCGTTGTCCGGCTGGCAGTGCCACTCCCCTTTCGGCCCGGCCTTGACGACCATCTGCAGGGCATCCATTCCCCAGCCGTTACGGAACACGAAGAACCCGGAATTGAGGAAGCCTTTCGACAGATAGTCCGGAAGGGCGCCCTCTTTCCCCTCTGTAGCAAGATATTTAATAAACATGTTATCAGGAAAAATCTTCGCCCACTTCCTGTAGTTGCCTATCATGGTCCCCTTCTTCGTCAGTTTCGCATCGCTGAAAAGAGGATTGGTGTAGTCCGGGAAGCAGATATTGGCGTAGAATTCTATCATCTTCTCCACGGTGTCGATGTAGCTCTGCGGGAAGTCGCTGCGGAAGCCGTTCAGGTCGGCGGCCTGCAGGGCCTTGATGAAAATCTCGATGGTGGCCAGGTGGTAGTGCGGGTCGAGCTCGAACTGCCCGCCGTCGTCATAGACCTGGACCTTTATCTCCCGGTTGAGGATGTCCACCCCGCTCTGCCTCCAGACGGAAGCTTCCTTGAATTCCGGGAAGAAGGCCCCTGCATAAATCATCCTCTGCGCCTCGAAAAGCAGATGGTTGCCCTTCTCGGAGTAGTTGTGCAGGATGTGGTCTGCGTGCCTGTGGTAATTCACGAGGAATTCGGTCAGGAACTCCGGCGTGAACGAAGGGGAATCTATGAAGAGCTGGAACTGGAAGCACTGGTCCTGCAGCCGGTGGCTCACCTCGAGCGGCCTCCAGGCGAAGCGGGCATTTTCGGCCTGGCCCTTGATCTCGCCGCTGCTCACCATCTCGTAGTCGTCCTTCGTGACCTTGACAAGAGGGTTCTTCCTTATCCAGTCCATATACTGGAAAGCCCATTCCCGGGCATATTTCTCGTCTCCGCTCACCCTGTAGGCATAGCCCATCGGGGTGAACCATTTGTGGCGGTGGAGCTGCCAGCGCAGCTCGTTGTCCTTGACCGGCCAATACTGCCAGTCTATGTCCTCGCCGTAGTTGAACGACGGCTGGTATCCGTCGTGCACATAAAAGGTATGGTCGAGGGCTTCGTCGGCCCATTTCTGCTGGGTCTTGGATATCTTCACCTTACTTACATCCTGGATTTCCGGAGTGCAGATATCCTTACGTGATCGGTAGTAGTCGAGAAGGGCTGCCGCGGCAAGGGAGTCCCGGCCTTCGGAATGCAGGCTCTTCACCTGCCCGAGTCCGGGCCAGTCGAGATCCAGCATGTCGAAGACCTCTGTCCTGAGCTCCTGTGCGGAAAGCCCGGCGGACAGCGTGATTGCCGCAAGAGCGGCAGCTGCAGTACAAATTGTCTTTTTCATTCCAGTGTCATTTATTATGATTTTCATTCAGGCAGTAGCGGGGCGTCAAGACGGCCTCCGGATCAGTCCTGAAGGTCCGCGTACTTGAGCCCCTTCAGGTCCATGTACCTTTTCAGGCCTTCAAGATAGTAATAATCCGCATAATTCAGTGGTGTATCTATCTCGGACCCGTTAGGCAGGGAGCCGACCGAGTGCATGAGGACAAAGCCGCAGTTTTCGCCCGGGGCCGCGAGATAGGCATCAGAGGACAGGCTCTTCAGAATCTTCTCGCCGTAGCTGAAATATTTCTGCCCGTCCGGGACCATGGTGCTGAGCTCGAGCATGGCGCAGGCGGTAACCGCCCCGGCCGAGGCATCCCTCGGAGTCTCGTCAGTGACAGGGGCGTTGTAGTCCCAGTAAGGCACGGCATCCGCGGAAGTCACCTTTTCCATTATCATGTCCGCTATCCTGCAGGCGAAATCCAGGTATTTCCTGTCCCCCGTCTCACGGAAGCAGGAAGTGTAGCCGTAAACCGCCCAGGCCTGGCCGCGGGCCCATGCCGAGTTGTCGTCCTTGCCCTGGAAGGTCTGTTTCGTCTCCACGGAACCGTCGTCGTTGTAGCTCACCACGTGCCAGCTGGTATAGTCCGGACGGAAATGGTTGGCCATGGTGTGGTCCGCATGACGGACAGCGATGTCCCTGTACCTGGTGTCCCCGGTAAGTCTGGAGGCAGTGAAAAGCAGGTCGAGATTCATCATGTTGTCAATTATTACAGGGAAGTTCCACGGGCCGAAGTCCCAGGAACGGATGCAGCCTATGGAGTCCTTGAAGCGGCTGCAGAGGTTGTCCGAAGTCTCGACGAGGACGGCGGGGATGGTGTCGGACGGCGAAAGCCTGAGGGCGTTGCCGTAGCTGCAGTTTATCATGAACCCGAGGTCGTGGGTACCCGTATAGCGGCGGATAGGGTCGAGGAGCCCGGTATAATATATGGCATCATCCTTCAGGACCTGGTCCCCGGTGAGCTCGTAGGCGTACCAGAGGCTGCCGGGGAAGAACCCGCTGGTCCAGTCGTATATGTCGCAGAGCCTTATGGTGCCTTCCTTTCCAGGGGCCGGTTGCGCCCTCAACGAATCCACGAACGTGGACCTGTCGCGCTCAAGCTGCCTTTCCAGGAAGTCCATGTCGTAGCCTACCCAGATGGAGCGAGGGAGCATCCCTGTCCCGCGGACTTCCTCTGCCGCCGACTTCAGCTGGCAGGCTGCCGTATCTATGCCTTTCTTTACCCAGGAATAATCTTCTGTCTTGTTCTGGCAGGCCTGAAGCGAGACGGCCGCCACTGCAAATGATAGGAGAATTTTTTTCATATATCCAGTGCTATTAATGAATGTTACTGTTTCTGCAAAGTTAGCAACAAGGATTTCCGGCAAAGATTACTATTGTACAAATTAAATTAAATCGGCTCCGACGGCCTTTCAATTTTGTCCAATAATACTTTAAAATCTCACACAATGCTGCCGGAGCCGGCCCATTGGACAAAAGTAAAAGCATTTTACACAAAATTGATATCGAGTACACATTTCTGAATTAAGATAAAACAAACGATAAATCCCGCCGGAAGGCGATGGAGTAATTTTGCATTATTGAAAATAACACACAAACACCAACAAATATGAGAAAATCCCTTTTGATCTTATCCTCTTTTGTGATAGCCCTTTCGGGATGTGTCAACGAAGAGGAACTCACTTATGACGAGACATGGAACGAGGATTTCGACTATACCGTGGATGACGATACCGTCACGGTGCCGTCTGAAATCACTGACACTATCGACATGCGGCTGTTTGACGTCATTAACCTGGACTATCCGGGGCTGGAGAAGGTGAAGCAGGCATACGAGTCCAGGCTCGCGTACGAGCAGGACGAGACAACCGGAGACTCTTCCGGATACTATCTCGCTGCTGCCTACCTGCTGGAGTATTACCGGAATCTCACGGAGGACAGGTATCCGCAGATTGCCGCCGACCTTGTGAACGCGACTTATACGGACAATGAAAAGACCATAGCGGACAGGGCACTGGAGGGACATTTCTATGTGAGGAACTTCACCCTGCCTGTCGGGTCTGAAACCTACGAGGACTTCGCGGATTTCGGCATGACCACTGCGGAGGACGGCTCAGTGACAATAAACTGGGGAATGGCTATGCCGTCAGGCCTGTTTCCGGACGGGTCTGAACAGGAATGGGACTCCCAGCAACATCGGCATCAGTGGATGATATCAGAAGCCCTCGTCTACAGGGCAACTGGAGATGAAGACTATATAGAGAACTGGAAGACTGTGTACCGCAACTGGGTGGATAACAGTCCGGCACCGGAAGGAGCCGAGACATCGAATACAGTCACGGGCAGCGACGTAAGATGGTACGGCCTGCAGCCTTCGGAAAGGCTCATAGACCAGTGCGCCATCTTCTACTACTTCCTGGATTCCGAGAACATGACTCCCGGATATTTCTCGTTTTTCCTCAGCGAATTCGCAAAGACCGCGAACATAATAATGAGCAATCCTTACGGACCGGCAAGCGAGGGGCACAACATCACGCTTACACAGAATCAGGCTCTGTTCTATGCCTGCGCCATGTTCCCTGAATTCAAGAATGCCGGAGATTGGGAAACCTACAGCGGTGCAAATCTCCAGACTTTGAATGAAAACGTATTCCTCAATGACGGAGGCCCTGTTGAGAGAGACCTGCACTATCATATCGGGAATGTATCCAACTTCTACAACATTACCCTTGTAGCTAACGCGAACAACAAGACCCTCCCGGGGAACTTCATCACAAACCTCGAAGGTGCATGCAACTTCACGGTCGACATGACATATCCAAACTATTCCGTCGACAACTTCAATGACACCCGTTCATCAAGCTGGACAGAATCGGTCCTGAGGAGGAACTTCGGCTATTATTATGAAATGTTCCCGGACAACAACAAGTTCCGCTATATGTACACAAAAAGATCGGACGGGTCAGAACCGGATGAACTTGTATCGGTATATCAGGAAACAGGATACTACATGTTAAGGACAGGGTGGACGCAAGATGCATCCATGGTAATACTGAAAAACAATCCGGAAGGAGAATGGCACTGCCAGTATGACAACCTGACATTCTCAATATACAGCAACGGGATAAATTTCTCACCTGATGCAGGATGCTACACGTATGACAACGGATCAAACAGAGATACTTATGCCGGTGCAGACTATCATAATACTATGGTGAAACCGGACGCGTCCGACAGGATATGCAGAGGCCAGGCATTCGATGAAACGACAAGGACCGGAGAATACCTGGGGCACTATAGCGGAAACAATTATGACGTAATCGTTGCACAGAACAGGAATTACAGCGACCTCACCCACAGAAGAGCGATATTCAAGGTAAACAACCGGTTCTATGTTGTCGTGGACGAAGGATACGGCGACTACAGCGGATTGGTAAAACTCTTGCTGAAAGGAGGCAACCCTCAACTCAATGATGAAAGCAACACATCTAACTTCATAATCGAAAACAGTACAAAAGAAAATGAGACAAGCAGTTTTGATCCATCATTGCCTGTAACAATGCACACGGACTTGTCCGTCTCCAGCAATATGATGTTCGTCACTTTCCCTGAAACGACCGACGGATACGACAGCAACTGGACAACAAACTACTTCTGCAACCAGTTGATTACAGACAATTCCCAGCGGATTCAGAGACGTATCTATGAGATCAAACAGACCAAACCTGCCGACGATGCCGTGCGCTTCATCACCGTGCTCTACCCTTACGGCGCGGCTTCCGAATATGAGAACATTGACATCACCGCATCGTTCACCGACAGCGGCTTCTCCGAGAGCGGAACAAGGGTGAGGGTTACCGTAGACAACAACGGCTCACAGGAAACATATAATTTGTCCTACACTATAAACCAGTAACAAAATGAATAGAACCATAAGACTGCTCATAGCTGCACTTGCAGTCCTCGCGGCCGGGCTCAGCCTCGGCTCCTGCAGGGACTCGCAGTTAGTGGACGACACGGAATTCAACATCTTTTATCCGGGACTCACGGACATAGGCCCGTCGATGTCCTGCGACATACCTCTCGGCTCCTACATAGGGGCCGCCCCTTCCGACTTCGCCATCTACAACATCAAGTTCGGTGAAGAAACCTTCAGCGACGAGGACGGCGTATTCAGCATTGATGCCACTACCGGTACCGTCCACATCGAGAATTCCGACAACCTCGAGATAGGGCAGTACTACCTGAGCATCTCGTGCGTCGCGAACGGCAAGACCTGGCAGTTCCCGGACGCCATCGTGGTGAACATGATGAAACCTGTCCCGGAGGAGATAAAGGTGGAGCCGTCCGAGATTACCATAAACATGAGCGACGTCATCAACGGATATTTCGTGCCCGAGAACTACGCGGCCCAGATATACAGCGACTCTGAAGCCATTTCCATCACAAGCTACGAGATCAGTGAAGTGACGCTCGACGGGGAAATCCTCAACAGCAACACCATATTCACAGTATCCGATGAAGGTGTAGTCTCCATGGACATCGACGAGGAGACTACCCCGGGAGTCTACAGCCTCTCCTTCAAGCTCTATACGATACTGAGCGGCGACGACCCGGAGGAGGGTCTCTTCCAGAACGCACTGACAGTCAACCTCGCCTCTGCCCCGACAGACATAGAATATCCGTTCCTGCCGGTACTGGTAGAGCAGGACGGTATCGCGAGGACCTCGGAAACCCCGACAGTGACAGGCTCGCAGGTCGACCTTTCCTTCGAGCTTGCAGGCATAACCCCTGAATACTACGGGGAAGTCGCAAGCTCCACATACATCAGCATAGATGCAGCCACGGGAGCCATCAACATAGCCGAAGGCCATCCTTTCGTCGAAGGGGACGAGTTCTCGCTCGACATCACCGTTACCAACGACAACGGCACGACGACGTTCACCGATGCCTGCCAGATACAGGTAGTGGACGAGGTAGCCGAAGTTTCCGGAGTGTCATACGAACCTGTTGAAATAGTCAGGGGACAGGCGGTGCGGGCGGATGTCATTATAGAGGCCGGGGACAATGTGACCTACAGCTTCGAAAACCTGCCTGACGAGCTTTCCGAGCTCAGCCTCAACTCCAGCACAGGACGCATAACCCTGGCACAGGGCAACTCGATAGCCGAGGGAACATACAGTGTCAATGTCATCGCACGGAACTACAAGAATTCCGTAACTGCGGCATTCTCGCTTACGGTCGGAACCAACCCTTATTACTTCACGACAGTATCCTGGGGCAACAACCTCGGGGACAATGGAACAATGGTTGACGACCCTGACTATGACAACCAGTTCAGATACACTTGGGGCAATACTGAAGACCTTCCTGTGATATCAATCAAGTCTCACGATATTCCGGATATCAGCCAAGCAACATTCTCAATGAGAAGGCTTACCAACAGTCAAGGACCTGGATTCGAAATTTCCAATACCGGTGACATTACTTTCCACGGGACAAGGACAAAAACAGGAGAAGCTGCATACGCTGTGGATATCTATATTGTTACTGTAACAAATGGCGCAGGAGAAGCTGGAGAAACAGTTGTGGAGATTCCGATATTCCTCCACTCGTGTGCACCGGAGGGAGTCAAGACCATCCAGTATACTCCGATTGTCGGGAAAGTAAATCCAAGGACAGGAGGGACAACCCATGGACTTGAATTCGTCGGAGACTGGTCCGATACCGACAAAGCTAATTTCTATATTGATTATAGACGTAGTTTCAACTACTACAACCTCGGAGGGCCAGAATCGCATTTAGACGGACAACCAGGTACAGCCGGATCTTTTATGGAGAGTGTATGGTATTTCTATTGGATAACTACAGTACAGCATACAACAAACAATACCGGGGCGAAAGGTCCTATGTCATACTTCGACAATAGCGGAGAGCGAACCAATCCATCAGCTGGTATCAGTCCAAAGACTCTCTCTATGGCTCTCGGCTATATAAACCCTGCAAGAGATTATGGTGTTACAATCAACCCTCGTAAATTCATAAAAGACAATGCATGGGCTGATGGTCTATTGCTCGGACAAATGACTTGGACAATAATGGAAGACCCGAATGCGACCGAGGAACAAATAGAAACTGCCGTATCCGGAGCAAGTGGGGAATATCGAATTTTACCATTCGTGATATGGTTCGACCCTGATTATGAAAATTAAAATTAATGACCATGAATATCAGAAAGACTATAACTCTAATACTCTCAATCCTGCTTGCAGGAGTTTCCTTCGCGCAGGACAGGGTGACAGTGACGGGTGTCGTCACGGACGAGAACGACGCCCCGATGATAGGTGCCGGCGTATATGAGTCCGGCACGACCAACGGAGTCGTCACCGACATCGACGGGAAATACACAATACAGGTGGCAAAGGACGCCTCCCTGACTTTCAGCTACATCAGCTATACCGACAAGACCGTCAGGGTCGGGAACCAGAGCGTCATAAACGCACAGCTGCTCCCTGACAACACAGTCCTCGACGAAGTCGTGGTCATCGGTTACAACACCGTACGCAAGAGCGACCTGACCGGAGCCGTGGCATCCGTGGGAGCAGACGCCATCAAGGACTTCAAGACAGGAAACGTCCTGGAGGCCATCGGAGGACAGATTGCCGGAGTGCAGATCACCCAGTCCGACGGTACGCCGGGCTCCAGCTTCGACATCAAGATCCGCGGTGTGGGCTCGGTCAACGGTGACGCCTCCCCTCTTATCATAGTCGACGGCTTCGAGGTGGACAACCTCGACTTCATATCCAACCAGGACATCCTCTCCATGGATGTCCTCAAGGACGCCTCTGCTTCCGCCATCTACGGTGCCAGGGCCGCCAACGGTGTCATTCTCGTGACGACCAAGTCCGGACGCGAGGGCAGGCCTCAGGTAACCTACAACGGCTCGGCGAGCTACCGCGAGATATCCAAGACACTCGACGTGCTCTCCCCGTATGAGTTTGTAGTTCTCCAGACAGAACTGAACTCCGAGTATGCCAACCGCTACTATCGCCAGGGAGTGGACGACGACGGAGTCCCTTACAGGTTCCAGAGCATAAACGACTACCTTAACGGATACGAAGGCATCGACTGGCAGGACGAGGCCTTCCGCCCTACATGGTCCCAGAACCACGATGTCAGCGTCAGCGGAGGTACGAAAGACTCGAAGTACACGGTATCCTTCTCGCATTTCGACGAGAACGGTATCTTCCGCAACAGCGGCTACCAGAAGACCACCGCACGTGCCAAGTTTTCGCAGAACATCTTCAAGTGGCTGACCCTTGACCTCACACTCAACTACGCCAACACAATCAGGGACGGTATCGGTACTTCCGGGTCATCCGGAAGCCTGAACGTCCTGGCATCCCTGCTGCGTGCAAGGCCTACCGGCGGCGTGAGCATGACCGACGAGGAACTCCTGAACTCTCCGTACGACCCTCTCGACCTCGAAAGCTCCGGAAGCCCTTCCGCGAACCCTATAAAGCAGACCGAGGAGGTGATGCAGAAAAGGAACAGCGACCAGTGGGTGGCAAATGCCGCACTCACCTTCAAGCTGACCAAGGGCCTTACCTTCAAGACCGCTGCCACATATAACATGACATACCAGCGCAACGACACCTTCTACGGCGAGGAATCCTCCCAGGCCTACAGGAACGGCAGTCCGTACGGCCAGAGCCAGTGGTACAAGAACAAGCGGTGGACGAACAGCAACACCCTGACCTACAGGAAGAAGGTGAAGAAGCACAACATCACTGCCCTCCTCGGACACGAGGTATCCTACTACTCCACCGAGAACGTCCTCGGGGTAGCTGAAGACTTCATAAGCGACGAACTCGGGGCCGACAACCTCGGCATGGGAGCAACCGCGAGCAGCGTGAGCACGTCCAAGAGCGACAATATGCGTCTCTCGTTCTTCGCACAGGCCATCTACAACTGGAACAACCGGTACCACCTCACCGCCACTGTGCGTTCCGATGCCTCGACCGTCTTCTCGGCGAACCACAAATGGGGTATATTCCCTTCCTTCTCGGCAGCATGGACCATCTCCAACGAGCCATGGATGGAAGGTGCCTCGGGATGGCTGTCCAACCTCAAGCTCCGCGCCGGCTGGGGACAGGTAGGTAACGACCGTATAACGAACTACCTCTCGATGAACCTCTACACCATCAACAAATGGGGTGTCGGCAGCGAAGTGCAGACCGTGCTCAATCCGAAGCAGCTGGCCAATTCCGACCTGAAATGGGAGGCCTCCTCTACCACCAACGTGGGTATCGACGCAGGCTTCTTCAACGACAGGCTGAACCTCACCCTCGAAGGCTACATCAAGGACACCAAGGACCTGCTCATGGCCCAGGACCTGCCTTACATCACAGGTTTCGGCAGCCAGTGGAGGAACGCGGGAAAGATAAGGAACAAGGGTATCGAGATAGACATCAACTCCATAAACTTCCAGAAGCGCAATTTCTCCTGGACCACGGACTTCAACATCTCCTTCGTAAAGAACTCCCTTGTCTCCCTTCCGGACGACACCCAGACGATGCTGTCCTCGACCTCGTTCAACTCCAACTTCACGGCATACGACTACATAGCGACCGTAGGGGGTTCGCTCGGGGACATGTACGGATATGAATTCGACGGGGTGTACCAGTATTCCGACTTCAACATGGACTCCAACGGCACCCTCACCCTCAAGCCGGGAGTGGCCGACATCTCCCCTCTCAGCGGAGAAGCTGCAAGGCCGGGATTCGTGAAGTACAAGGACCAGAACGGTGACGGGCAGATCACTTCCGACGACATGACTGTCATCGGAAACGGCTACCCGGACTGGTACGGAGGTATCA
>JADIMQ010000076.1 GCA_017694655.1 Candidatus Cryptobacteroides merdigallinarum | reverse complement strand
GGCATTTCCCATGGCGACACCTATGCCTGCATACTCGAGCATCTCGACGTCGTTCCCTCCGTCACCTATCGCCATCACCTCCTCCCGGCGGATTCCGTAACGGGAAATCACCCGGGCTATGCCTTCGGCCTTGGAGATGTTCTCCGGGTCGATATCAGTGAACTCCGGATGCCAGCGGGCCGTGACGGAATGCTTCAGCACCGGCGCGAGACACCTGTCTTCGGTCTCCTGGTCCACGAATATCGTGAACTGGCACACAGGTTTCGAGGCATAAGGGTAAAGCGGGGAAGGCGTCGGTTCCGGAAGGCGTATCATCTTGAAAACACGCTCGGTAAGGGCGTTGTGGCAGTTCATCACTATCTCTTTCTCTGCGAAAGCCACGCAGGGAATACTGTTCTTTTCAGCGAAATCCACCACCGCCGCGGCGTCATCCCGGTCCAGGGGATGGCTGTAGATGACCTCTCCCCTGTCATAGATAAGGGAGCCGTTCATGCAGACATAGCCGTCGAACGGGAATCCTGAAAGATTGTCCATAATCAGGAGGTGCCTCCCGCTCGCTATGAAGAGCCTGACTCCATTCGCCTGCAGGGCGGACAGGGCCGCGAGGGTATTGCTTGAAATCTCGTGAGTCTTGAAGCTCACGAGAGTGCCGTCGATATCGAAAAATATTGCCTTTATCATTTGAGCAAATTATAAGCAGTGAATAAATGAAATGGGATCAACGGCTGTCCGGCACGGGAGATTCCGCCGGGCCCCGATGCTTCAGGCGGGGTCGGCTTCCATGTCCAGCCATTCGTATTCCCCTCCCCAAATCCCGAGGAAGCGCAGGAAGTCCGCGTTCGACAGGACGACGCTCGCCGTATTGTCGCAGGGGTGGAAGCTGAGGTGCTCCGCGTTCCTCAATTCCGCATCGAGGAAGAGCTTGACCCTGTGCCCGTCCGGATAGAGTTCCCTGGGGTCCGGATTTTCCGGGGCAATGTCGTTTATCAGGCCCAGAGGGGATACAGAGCCGGGAGATACACCGAGGCACCTCTCCATCCGTTCAGGGGAGGCGAAAGAGAGCTTCCCCTGGCGCAGCCGGTGCTCGAGGCTATGTATGTCCATCTCCTTGTGGCACTCGAAGACCACGAGATAGTGCCTGTTACCCTTGTGGTTTCTGAAAAACAGGTTCTTGCAATGGGTGGAATCTATGTTCTTCCAGTATTTCAGGGCTTCCTCTATTGTAGGTAGAGGCGGATGGGTGTAGAGCCGGTATCCGATGGAGTGCCCGTCAAGGAAGGCCAGGGTCCTGTCTATCTTCGGGTTGCCCGTCATTTCTCCAGACTTTTCGCGTAATGGGTAGGTTCCTGCTTCGGCTTCCGGGCATGCTCAATCATGGCAGGCTTTCCCCACTTCAGGCTGTAGACCAGGAGGCCGGCACCCAGGAGGATGAACGGTATGCTGAGTATCTGTCCCATGTTCAGGACCATGTTCTCCTCGAATCCCACCTGCGGTTCCTTGATGAACTCGATAAGGAAACGCATCCCGAAAAGCACTATGAAGAAGATTCCGATTATGGTCCCCCTCTTCAGTTTCCCGAGCCGGTACCTGTACAGATAGAGGAGCACGAAACCAAGGATAGTGTAGCTCAAGGCCTCGTACAGCTGGGTAGGATGCTTCGGTTCAGTCTCGCCCCTGAGCTCGAAGACGAAGCCCCACGGGAGGGTAGTGACATCCCCGTATATCTCGGAATTGAAAAGGTTCCCCAGACGGATGAGGGCTCCGGCAAAGCAGACAGCTATGCAGAGCCTGTCGAGAATCCACAGGAGGTCGAAATCATATTTCCGGCCGTAATGTCTCGCATACCACCACATTGCGATGAACAGGGCGATGGTTCCGCCATGACTCGCGAGCCCGCCTTTCCAGGGCATGAAAATCTCCCAGAAACCCTGCCAGCTGCCGAAATAGTAGTCCGGCTGATAGAAGATGCAGTGTCCGAGCCTCGCCCCGACGATGGTTCCTATAAGCAGGGTATAGAGCAACGGGTCCAGCAGTTTCAGCGGGAGCTGCTCCCTGGTGAAGAACCATTTGAAGATAAACCATCCGAGAATGAATCCCGACACGAAAAGCAGGGAATACCACCGGATCGACAGGGATCCTATGTGGAATATCTCGGGGTTCACGTGCCAGTATATCGCAAGCAAGTCCATCATAGTTTCAATTATCTGTTTCTAAATGGCGGGCCACGGGGCCCTGCGGACGTCAGGAGCCCCCGGGCTCCGCATTCATCCGAACTGACTTGCAAAGGTATAATTAATTTCAAAACAGTTTCTATATTTGCAAAAAATATATAGCGATGGCTGACAACGACTGGAAAAAAAGACTCGGGGTGGTGTACTCCACCGACCCGGATTTCAGATATGAGGAAGAAAGGGAGGAAGAGCCCGAGACCCTTCCGCCTTCCGGACAGAGGCTTACCGTGACCATAGACAGGAGGAACAGGGGCGGAAAGCAGGTGACCCTCGTGTCCGGTTTCGTGGGGAAGGAGGAGGACCTCGCCGCCCTGGGCAGGACGCTGAAGGTCAAGTGCGGGGTCGGGGGAAGCGCCAAGGACGGGGAAATAACTATCCAGGGCGACTTCAGGGACAAGGTCACCAGGCTCCTCGTGGAGATGGGCTACAAGGCCAGGAGAGGGAACTGAGGCCCTGGGATTCCGCATCATGGACTACACTGGGATAATATCGGCTGTCCTCGTCATCGCGGGCATCCTCCTTGTCAGGAACATCACCAACGTCCTGCCGTCCCTTTTCGCCTGTCTGCTCCGGTGGAAAGAATGCCTGAACCTCGAGAACAGCATGAGGCTCGCCATTGACAGGAACATCTTTGCCGTTTACATGATCCTGCCGTTCTGCCTCACGGCCTCCGGATACAGGCTGTACAGCCCGGACTTCCTGTCCGGCCTGCCGCCGTTCACATACTTCGCCTGCATCTGCGGGATTTTCGCCGGATTCGACCTGCTCAGGTTCCTGTCCACGAGGCTCATCCGCCGGCCGAAGGTGGGTGAGAAGACCTTCAGGGCTGCATTCAGGACTTCCGCAAGCTTTTTCTGCATCATGGCCTCCATTGTCCTGGCAGCATCGGGAATATGCTCATTTTCCGGAGTTTCCCCAGACATCACAAGAAAAATCCTGCTCTACTGCATACTGGCCGTATACCTTGTTTTCCTCTTCAGGAAATTTCAAATTTTCAAGAACACATGCTCGTTTTTTACTGCATTTTTGTATCTTTGCGTCCTTGAAATTTTGCCGGGTGGGGCATTGGTCCTTACGGCAGTATTTTTATGAATATGACAGTCAGGAATATTCTTATTTCACAGCAGCCTCCCAAGGCTAATTCTCCGTATGCGGACATAACTGCGAAATATGGAGTAAGTTTCGATTTCGTCCCCTTCTTCTCAATTGAACCGCTCTCATCGCGTGAATTCAGGGCACAGAGGGTCAACATACTCGACTATACGGCCATCGTATTCTCGGCCAGGTCCACCATAGACGCGTTCTTCCATCTCTGCAACGAGCTCAGGGTCAAGATACCGGAGACTATGAAATATTTCTGCACTACGGAAGCCGTGGCAATGTACCTGCAGAAGCACATAGTCTACCGCAAGCGCAAGATATTCTTCGGGGACGGTTCCGCCGCATCCCTGATAACACAGATAGGGTCGAAGCACAAGGGAGAGAAATTCCTTATCGCCACTTCCGACTCCACGAGCAACGACATCACAGGCATGTTCGAAGAGAACGGGCTGGACTTCAAGAGCGCAATATTCGTCAAGTCCGTGTCGAGGGACCTGAAGAATACGGACCTCGGCTCCTACGACATGATTGTCCTGTACAATCCTTCCGACGTCAAATCCCTCTACGAGAACTTCCCTGACTTCCGGCAGGACGGTGTCAGGTTCGTATCCTACGGGAAATCCGTCGTCAAGGCCATGAACGACGCCGGGCTGAAGATCGAGATCTCCGCCCCTACAGCAGAGGCCCCGTCGGTCGCGAAGGCCATCGAACTCTATCTGGAAAACAACAGATAGATGGCTGCCCCGGACCAGCGTCACACCCTGTCGAAAGAAGAAAGGCTCCACGGCAAAAAGGATATCGCCGGACTTCTTTCGAAGGGTAGATTCCGCGTCTGCCGGGAATTCAGGTACTGTTTCCGCCCGGACAACGGGCTTCCGTACAGCAGGATCATGATATCTGTCCCGAAAAAGATTTTCAGGAGGGCAGTAAAGCGCAACGCCGTCAAAAGGAGGGTCAGGGAGAGTTACCGCCTCCAGAAGGGCCTGCTCCCGGAAGGCCGCGGTGCAGACATCCTTTTCATATACAACAGCAGGGAGATAGCCGCGACCCGGGAGATATTCTCCTCGGTGGGACGGATACTAAACGAAATCAGCCATGAAATCGGAAAAAATTAAGGGTATCCTAAAGAAAATAGCTATATTTCCCTTTGTCCTGCTGATACTTTTCTACAGGAGATGCATCTCCCCGTTCACCCCGGCGTCCTGCAGGTTCACGCCGACATGTTCCCAGTATGCACTGGAGGCCTTCAGGAAGTACGGGCCGTTCAAGGGGCTGTACCTGACGATAAGGAGGCTTGCGAGGTGCCATCCCTGGGGAGGAAGCGGCTACGACCCGGTACCGTGAACGGAGAACACATCTTGAAGTTGTTAAAACAAGCCATATGCCCAAAAAGGAAAATGTACGGAAGATGTTCGACAGCATCGCCCCGGAGTATGACAAGCTGAACCATATCCTGTCCCTGGACATAGACCGGCGCTGGAGGAAGGCAGCGGTCAAGGAAATCGTGGACACCGGCTCGAGGCTCGCAGTCCTCGATGTCGCCTGCGGGACCGCAGACTTTTCCATAGCCATAGCCCGCAAGATATCCGGGGGAAGCCTTGTGACAGGGGTCGACCTGTCCGAGAAGATGCTTACCATAGGCAGGAAGAAGATAGTGGAGGAGGGGCTGACAGACAAGATAGTCATTGAGCCGGGCGACTGCGAGAGGCTGCGCTTCCCGGACGAGAACTTCGACAGGGTGGCGGTGGCTTTCGGCGTCCGCAATTTCGAACATCTCGGGACAGGGATAAAAGAAATGCACAGGGTGCTCCGTCCGGGAGGCAAGCTCGTGATACTGGAACTGTCCGTCCCGGGAAATCCGCTCCTGCGGGCAATGTACAAGCTCTATTTCCTGCACATACTGCCGGCCGTGGGCGGGCTCGTCTCTGGGGACAAGGCCGCGTACAGGTATCTTCCGGCCTCCGTACTCAAATTCCCGGAGCCGAAGGCATTCCTGGAGATAATGGAGTCCTGCGGCTTTTCAGAAGTCCGGGCCGAATCCTTCTCCGCAGGAATATGCAGGATGTACACCGGCATAAGGAAGTAGAGCTGCAACGGTGGCTCCGTCCGGGTATTCCCCGGGTGGCAGCATTACGGACACGGCCTCCTGAAGCCAGGAGCCTTCCGGTCAGATAAGGAAGACCACAAAGCCGAGCCCTGCAAGCAGGGCAAAAAGGAAGGTAGAGATCACAAGGAAAGGCAGCTGCGGGTCGAGGCCCTTCCCGGTATTCTTCAGCACCTGCAGAATGTGCACAATGAAAAGCGGGAGGGTGAGCACGTAGAGATAGTGCCACCAGTCGAAGACCCTCGAGGCGGAGTATGCCAGCATGAATATCCACCCGGCGGAAACCAGGGCCACATGGTAGGCTTTCGCCTTCTTCTCACCTATCCGCACCGGGATAGTACGCCTTGTGGCGGCATCGCTCTCCATGTCCCTGATATTGTTCACGTTCAGCACAGCCGCGCTCAGGCATCCGACAGATGCCGCCGGAAAAAGCAGGAACCAGTTCGGTATCTCGTGGGCAGCCACGAAATAGGAGCCGAGGACAGCCACGATCCCGAAATATATGAACACGTTCAGATCCCCGAGTCCCCTGTATCCGTAAGGGTTCCTTCCGAGGGTATACCTGAGGGCACCGGAAATCGCCGCAACCCCGAGAATCATCACGATTATGGCGCCATAGCTGAAAAAAGTCCCGAAAGAGAACCATATCATGGCGAGCCCCGAAGCTATGGAGAGCAGGACATAGACGGCCACCATCGCCTTGTACTCCTTCTCCCCGAGCAGGCCGGAAGAAAGGGTGTACGACGGGCCCTTCCGGTCCGCCAGACGGTCCGTCCCCTTCTTGAAGTCGCCGAGTTCGTTGGCGGTATTGGAGAGAATCTGCAGGAACACGGCCGTGAGAAGGGTAAAGACAGCGGCCCATGGGTTCACCCTGTAGTCGGCCGTCGCAAGCATGAGGCCGAGCGCGACTCCGGCCATGGACTGCGGAAGGGTCCTGAGGCGCATCGCTGTAAGATATGATTTTATTTTTTCCATCTTAAAACAACATACAACAACTAAAACAACAGATAAAACAACAATATCAACAACCACCCTGCACAAAAAAAGAAACGACCTTTGTTTCCGGTTAAGAATCTTATTCGTCTCTTTCTGTGGAGACATCAAGACCGGGAATATGTGTGCAATCAGACCCGGATTTCCACAGAGCTAAAAAGGGTTGTCGTGATGACAACCCTTTTTATTTTCAGTCGAGCTTCAGCACAGCCATGAACGCGCTTTGTGGAACCTCGACCGTACCGATCTGCCTCATGCGCTTCTTTCCCTGCTTCTGCTTCTCGAGGAGCTTGCGCTTTCGGGAGATATCTCCCCCGTAACATTTCGCGGTGACATCCTTCCTTACTGCCTTGACGGTCTCGCGGGCTATGATCTTGGCTCCTATGGCAGCCTGGATTGCAACATCGAACTGCTGGCGCGGGATGAGCTCCTTGAGCTTCTCGCATATCTTCCGGCCGAAGTCGTAGGCATGGTCGGCATGTATGAGACTGGAAAGGGCATCCGCGGGATCCCCGTTCAGGAGTATGTCCAGCTTCACCAGGCGTGCTTCACGGAATCCTATGACATGGTAGTCGAACGAAGCGTAGCCCTTGGAAATGGACTTCAGCTTGTCGTAGAAGTCGAAGACTATTTCCGAAAGCGGCATGTCGTAAGTGAGCTCGAGCCGGTCGGAGGTGATATAGTGCTGGTTCACGAGCGTGCCCCTCTTGTCCAGGCACAGCTTCATTATCGGCCCGTAGAAGTCCGATTTGGAAATGACCTGGGCCCGTATATACGGCTCTTCTATCCTGGATATCAGGGTCGGGGCAGGCAGTCCGGACGGGTTATGCACGTCCAGGACGTCCCCCTGGGTTGTGTAGACCTTGTAGGATACGTTCGGCACCGTGGTTATGACATCCATGTTGAACTCCCTGTAAAGACGTTCCTGGATAATCTCCAGATGGAGAAGCCCGAGGAATCCGCACCTGAACCCGAATCCAAGGGCAAGAGAAGACTCCGGCTCGAAGACGAGGGAGGCGTCATTGAGCTGCAGCTTCTCGAGGGAAGAACGCAGTTCCTCGTACTGGTCTGTCTCCACCGGGTAGACCCCGGCGAAAAGCATGGGCTTCACTTCCTCGAAACCTGCTATGGCCTCCCTGCACGGGTTGTCCACATGGGTAATTGTATCCCCGACCTTCACTTCAGAGGCAGTCTTTATGCCCGAAATTATGTAGCCCACGCTTCCGCACGGGATTTCAGGCCTCGGATCCAGCTTCATTTTCAGCACTCCCACCTCGTCGGCGTCGTAGACTTTGCCGGTATTGAAGAACTTTACCTTGTCCCCGCTCCGGATGCTCCCGTTGACTATCTTGAAATATGCGATGATGCCCCTGAAAGAATTGAATACAGAGTCGAAGATAAGGGCCTGCAGCGGGGCTTCCGGGTCCCCAGCAGGGGCTGGGATGCGTTCAACTATGGCGTCAAGAATCTCACGGACGCCCTGCCCGGTCTTACCGGAGGCACAGAGTATGTCTTCCGGAGCGCAGCCGAGCAGGTCCACGACCTGGTCGCTGACCACGTCCACCATGGCCGAATCCACATCTATCTTGTTTAGCACCGGGATTATCTCGAGATCGTGCTCTATGGCAAGATACAGGTTCGAGATGGTCTGGGCCTGGATCCCCTGCGTGGCGTCCACCACGAGCAGGGCACCTTCACAGGAGGCTATGGCCCTGGAGACCTCGTAGGAGAAGTCCACATGCCCTGGAGTGTCGATGAGGTTGAGCACATACTTCTCCCCGTTGTGGACATAGTCCATCTGTATCGCATGGCTCTTTATCGTGATTCCCTTCTCTTTCTCGAGGTCCATGGAGTCCAGCACCTGTGCTTCCATCTCCCTTGCCGCAAGAGTCTTCGTTATCTCTATCATCCTGTCTGCAAGGGTGCTTTTCCCGTGGTCGATATGCGCTATGATGCAGAAGTTCCTGATATTTTTCATAATCCTTATTTCTCAACAACCTGCAAAGATAACAAGTTTTAATCAATGTACGGAAGACAATCCCGCAAAAGCCCCTGCCAGGGGAGAGATTATTCCTGCCAGAGGTAGAAATCGCCGGTCAGGGAGACGTATTCCCGGGTATAGGAACCTCCGTCCATGAGGGTCAGGAGGGTTTCCGGGGCGGCATCAAGGGGCCTGGTGCGGGTGAACTCGGCGACTATGCGTGAGGGCTCCTTCCTGGAGGTCGTACGTATCCGGACCATCCGCGACAGGTGAAGTCCGTACATGCGTGCGTGGCGGAGAAGCCAGACGGTTGTGCCGGCAGGGAGGACGAGAGAAAGCATGCCGCTTCCCGACAGGTACTCCGAGGAGAAAGCAAGGAGCTCCCTGTATGAGAGAGAGGACTCGTGGCGGGCCGCATTGCGGCGTCCGTCCGGGGCCTCCAGGGAGAGGTCGTAGTAGGGAGGGTTCGAAAAGATGCGGTCGAATCCACGGCAGTCCGGCATCTTCCGGAAATCCTCCAGGGAAGAATGCACAGACCTGAGCATTCCGGGCCAGGGCGAAGCAGCGAAGTTGGCGGCGGACTCCCGGGCAGAGGGCCCGTCTATGTCTATTGCAAGGACAGAGATGTCCGCAGGTATGCCAGCCCCGTCCCCCGCAGGGAACCCGGTAAAGAGACTGGAAACCCGCTGGGCCGCCATGAGAGCAATGGTCCCGGTGCCGGTGCCGACGTCAAGGTAGGTGCGGTCCTCCGGACGGATTGTCATCAGGGCCCCGAGCAGCACCCCGTCAGTGTTTACCTTCATGGCCGAATCCTTGTTCGCGACCGAAAAATATTTGAACCTGAACACGCTCATATCCTGCAGCCGGGACAAACCCATCACCCGTTGTCCACAAAGAGGCCGTCCCTCATGAAAAGGCTCCTGTCGCACATGGAGGAGAGTTCCGGGTCGTGAGTCACGATGACAATAGTCTGGCCCAGCTTGTCCCTGAGACGGAAAAAGAGATTGTGGAGATCCTTTTTAGTGACACTGTCGAGGTTGCCGGAAGGCTCGTCGGCAAACATGACCGCAGGACGGTTTACCAGGGCCCGGGCAATGGCCACCCTCTGCTGCTCCCCGCCGGAGAGCTCGGAGGGCTTGTGTCCGGCCCGCTCCGACAGCCCGAGTTCAGCAAGCAGGGATTCCGCCTCCTCCCTGGACTTCTTCGCTGACTTTCCGGAAATCAGGGCCGGTATCATCACGTTCTCCACGGCCGTGAACTCCGGGAGAAGATGGTGGAACTGGAAGACAAAGCCGATACGGGTATTACGGAAAAGGGCCAGCTGCCTGCTGCCGAGCCGCAGGACGTCTATGTTGTCTATTGCAAGGGTACCGGCATCCGGGGTGGACAGGGTCCCGAGAATCTGGAGCAGGGTGGTCTTCCCGGCCCCGGAAGCCCCCATTATGGAGACCACCTCGGACCTTGAGACCGTAAGCCCCACGCCCTTCAGGACCTTCAGTCTGCCGAAACTCTTCTCTATGCCTTTCGCTTCTATTATATATTCCATTATCAGAAAATGTTTTGAAAAAAAGGATCAGCGGGATTCGAGACATTCCCTGTAGATCTCCATCAGCCTGTCTGCGAGGACCTCCCCGGTAAATCCCGAGGCATACTGGTGTCCCCTCTCTATCATTTCCTTGCGCAAGGACCTGTCGGTCAGGACTCTGACTATCTTCTGGGCAAGATCCTCCGCCGAATCGGGGTCCGTGTATAGGGAAGCATCCCCTCCCGCCTCCTCAAGGCAGGAGCCGGTGGCCCCGATGGCTGGTACACCGCTGCAGAGGGCCTCGAGCATAGGAATCCCGAAGCCTTCGTACCTGGAAGGGTAGACGAACACCTCGGCAAGCCTGTACATGGCCGCAAGGTCAGAGGTACTTACCCCCGTCAGGATACGCACTCTCCCGGAAACCTTGCATTCCCGGGCCGTCTCCTCCACGTATGCGGCATAGGCGGTCCGTTTCCCCACAATCACCAGGCTGACCTCCGGTATGGATGGAAGCGCCTTGACAATCAGCGCGGTATTCTTCCTTTCCTCGACAGTGCCTACGCTGAGTATGAACCGGTCCGGCAGGGAATGGCGTTTCCGGACATCTTCCTTCAGGCTTTCCGGGCACTCTTCCCGGAACCTCTGGTCACAGCCCTGGTAGGCGACCGAAATCTTGCTTTTCGGGGTAAAGTAATATTTGACTATATCCCTTGCGGTACAGCGGCTTACCGCTATTATCCTGTCGGCTCTCCGGCATGCAGACCTGAACTTCAGGTTGAGGAGATGCCTGTCTATCCACGAGTAGGTATGCGGGAAGAAAAGGAAGATGAGGTCATGGATAGTCACCACCGTCCTTGTCCGGGAGGCCCTGCCTATGTTGGCAGGGAGTTCGTTCCCGAGCCCGTGATAGACATCTGCGCCGCGCCTGCGCACCTCGTATGTGATCCCGTACTTTTCCCACAGCCACGGGAAATATCTCAGGACCGGATGCGTGGGATAGCAT
>JADIMQ010000075.1 GCA_017694655.1 Candidatus Cryptobacteroides merdigallinarum | reverse complement strand
AAAGTCAATATAAAGGAAAGTGTATCATGGATTACTGCCAGCAATATACCTTCAGAAAATAAAATATCATACGATATTCAGGCAAATGACGGAGCTGAAAGATCTGCAACGATAGTTCTTTCTGCAGCTGGCGCAGATGATGTAGAAATATCTGTCAATCAACTGTCAGCTGGAGAAGTAGTATATACATTGACCATCACCACCGCTGATTTTCCGGGAGGAAGCTATTCTGCCAATAACGGCAGTCACCAATTGACAGCAGTAGGCTCCGACGGTTCAGAAACTGCAGTCTCGATATATACAAACCAAATGATGAAACAAACTGGTATCCAGTTTCAAAAGGATAAAGGCTACTTCTATAACGAGACTTCATTTTCCGAAATAATAAGCGTTGAACTCACCGAGGCCGATGGAGGACCATTCTCCATGAATATCGGAAATGAAAAAAATCCGACTTCCGGTAGTGAAGTAGCAATTACAGATAATATATTCGTTCCAGAAGAACAAGCTAATTATTTTGTTGTTAAATGCGGAGGAAAAACTGGTAAATGCACTGAAATTGTAATTAAATTCAAGATATAACCCCCTTACCCCGCAGCACATCACAGAAAAAGTGGCTGGGTCCGGAGCAATTCCGGCCCAGCCACTTTCCTATATGCCTGACACAGGTCAGTTCCCGTACCCAGGATTCTGTATCAGGACACCGTTGCTGACATTGATCTCCTCGGTAGGGAGAGGCAGCACTGTCCTGTTGTCCGTCGGGGTTATGCTGTTCGGGGTGGCAGTCCCCTCGGCATACTGCGTGACGGTCTTTCCAGTCCTCCAGTAATCGAATGCGATATGGCCCTCGGCAAAGAGCTCCTTCCGCCTCTCGTCGAGGATATCGTCGAGAGTGACTCCGGAAACATCCTGGTAACCGGTTATCCTGTTGCGCCTGAGGGTGTTGATATAACCGTCGGCAGCACCCTGGTCCGGCGTAGTGGCTTTCAAGGCAGCCTCCGCAGCGATCAGGTACACCTCCGAAAGGCGGATAACCTTGATGTTGTTGGTGTACTGCGGTATGGAGGAGCCGCTCTTGCCTGGATATTTCAGAGGGAAATAACCCGAGTTGTCAACTTCTCCCGTCGAGGAGTTGAGAATTTCCTGGTACTCCATGACCTGCGCCCTCACATCCTGGGAATTGTTCTCCTCCGGGTCGAAGGAGCCGTCCGTATCTGGAGTTATATTCCTCATCCAGCAGAAGAAATCCGGAGAGACACCGTATTCACCATATCCGGACACGGACGTGTAATACCCTGGAGCATTCCTCTGCGCATTGTAGTTGTCGGTCTGGATATATTCCAGAAGCATCTCGGACGTACCCTCCTGGCTCCATACACCTGCATATTCAGACAAGGTATAGAGGGAGTAAGGGCTGTCCGCAGCACCGATAATCGACTTGCAGTCGGCGAGGGCAAGGTCGTATTCCCCCATGTAAAGGTAGGCACGGGCCCGCAGTGCAAGGGCAGCCCAGTAGTTGAGGTGCCCGGTGTTCCTGCCCTTGTTCTCCCCGCTGTCAATCGCACGGGTCAGGTCAGACACAATCTGGCGGTAGGTCTCGTCCAGGGAAGCCCTGGCCCCGATGTACTCCGTAGGGAAGACCCTGTCGGAAAGCACGAGCCCCATGGTGTTGGCACTGCCGGACGTCGGTATAGGGCAGAAGAACGTCGCAAGGTGGAAGTGCAGCAGGCCACGCAGCCCGTACAGCTCCGCCATATAAGGCGCTGCGCCTTCCTGGTCCTCGAGAAGCGCCCCGGACTCAAGAGCCTTGTTCACGTTCGCCAAGGCGGCATACAGATAATAGTATGCGTTGAATGTCTCGTTCGGGGTAAGCGCATATTCCGCTATCCTTGCGGCATTCTGCCCCGAGGAGTTCGGCTGGTAGGAATCCGGGCCGCAGAGGTCCGCATAGATGGCGAGCTCCGAGGCCATGGTCAGGGAATACCCGTAGGTGGCTACATAGTAGACACCGTTCACAGCGTTGGAAAGGTCCGACACGGTCTCAATCGCCTCATCGGCAGGCCTTGAGGTGGACGGATACTGGTCAAGGACATCGCAGGAAGCCAAGAAAGCCCCGGCGAGCGCTATATTGAGTAAATATGTAGATTTTTTCATATTGTCCAAATGTCTTTATCCACTGGTTTTAGAATGTAATGTTCAGTCCGAGATTGAAACTCTTGGTCGCAGGCACGTCTGCAGTCCTGTAGCCGTTGATGCTTACGTCCGGGTCCACATCCGGGGTTGCCGACCATATCATGAACGGATTGACAGCCTTGAAATACACCCTCAGGGTCTCGATATGTCTCTTGACAGGGATATTGTACCCGAAGGTTATGTCCCTGACCCTGATGTTGTCCGTAGACTTGATGTGGCGGCTGGAGAAGCGGTCCGGCCTGCCCGGATTGTTCAGCATAGGCCTTGGATTCGCGGCGTCGGTATTGTCCGGTGTCCAGTAGTCCATAGCCGAGGCATACCCCGACATGGATGCGGCCCTGTACCCGTCGCTGCTGAAGAAGTAGGCCGGATAGTCGAACAGGTCGCCTCCGAACTGGTACGAGATCAGGAACGAGAAGTCGAAATGCTTGCAGAAGTTGAAGGTATTCGTGATACCCCCTATGAAGTCCGGGATAGCCTTGCCCACGATTCCGTTGCCGGCCGAAGCATAATTGTTGGTCGTACCCTTGGAATGGTCGGCCGGGTCTATCCAGAAAAGTCCGTCACCGTTCTCCGGGTCCACTCCAGCCCACTCCGGCAGATAGAAGGTGTACATGGACTCCCCTTCCCTGTGGAGATACATGCTTCCGTCACCGTAGGAGATGTCGGAACCGCCAGGAAGATTCTTCACGACAGACCTCTGCCACGTGAAGTTGAAATCCGTAGTCCAGCTGAAGTTCTCCCTGCTTATGTTGAGGCTGCTGACCTGCACCTCGATACCGTTGTTCCTGAGGTTGCCCACATTGGCGGTATAGGAACTGAACCCGGTCACCGAGGACAGAGGCCTGCTGAACAGGAGGGAGCTGGTGTACTTGTCGTAATACTCCACGTCGAGCTGCACCCTGCCGTAGAGATTCCACTCGAAGCCGGCATTGAAATTCTGCGACTTCTCCCAGCCCAGGTCGGCATTGTCCGGAGTATACCAGTATATTGCCGAGCTGGAACCATAGCCGCCGGTCACGGCATAAAGGCTCATATAGTCGTAGTACGCGGTAGGAAGGTTTCCGTTGGTACCGTAGGACGCCTTCAGCTTGAACTCGGTGAAGAGGCCGGAATCCCGGAGGAAGTTCTCCTCGCTCATCCTCCAGGCCGCAGATACGGACCAGAAGTTAGCCCACCTGTTGTCTGGGGCAAGCCTTGACGAACCGTCCCGCCTGAAGGAAGCGGAAAGGTAGTAGCGGTCCGCATAGTCATAATTGGCGTTTGCAAGGATGGACATCATCGTGGCACGGTTGACCTGCCCCCCCGTATTGTAAGTCTGGCCTGCAGAAAGGGCAGGGAGGTCGTCGCTTGCGAAATTGGATGAAGCCGCGTAGTCATATCCCGCCCTGTGGTCCGAATACTCGAATCCTGCAATGGCGGACAGGTGGTGCGCCCTGCCGTAAGTGTCGTTGTAACGGAGCACAGTGGAGTTGGTCAGGTCGCTGTTCTGGAAGATATAGCGTGCGCTCAGGCCGTTGTAGGACTCACCGTCGATGGAGGTAGGAGCCCACCAGAGGGACTGCTTGTTGTCCACATAGTCGTAGCCGAAAGTATTCTTGAGGGACAGCTCGTCGAGGAACTTTATCTCAATGTCCACATTGGAAAGGCTCCTCATGGTGTTGAACTGGCTGTACTCCCTGTCGCTGTCGAAAAGCAGGTGAGGGTTCTCGGTATAGCCGCTCCAGGACACGGACTCGTTCCAGCTCCCGTCAGGGTTCTTGGGCGTGGCTGTAGGGTCGGACTGTCCAAGTAGACCGAGCGGGGAAGCATAGCTGAGGCCCTGCTCCTGGTTGCTCTGGTCGGTATGTCCCTTGTTCTTGGAATAAGACACCATCTGGCGCATGGAGAGCTTGAGCCACTTGTTCACCTGGTGGTCAACATTGACACGGCCCGAGATACGCTCGAAGTAAGAGCCGATGACGATGCCCTGGGTATTGTTGTACCCGAGGCTGGCATATACCTGTGTCTTGTCTGTACCGGCACTGAGGCTGAGCTGATGGTTGTGCGATATGGCGTTGCGGAAAATCTCGTCTTTCCAGTCCGTGCTCGTCGCACCTGTAGGGTCGGCGACGTGTGCCGCCAGATAGTTCTCGTCCTGTCCCGAATTCACTGCGACATCCTTGAGGTACTGGATAAACTGCGTACCGGACATCATCTCGTACTGCCTGTTGTTCGCCATGTTGGAAACGCCGACTTCCCCGTTGTAGGATATCCGCGTCTTGCCGGAGCGTCCCCTCTTGGTAGTTATCACAATGACACCGTTCGCCGCCCTGGAACCGTAGAGAGACGCGGCGGCCGCATCCTTCAGGACGGTGAGCGACTCTATGTCGTCAGGGTTCAGGGAACTGAGTATACCGTTGCTCTTGTAGGATATATTCCCGTTCAGGGTAAAGTCGGAGTCGGTGCTCTGGGACATTATCACCCCGTCCACCACATACAGAGGGGATGTGCTGCCGGAAATGGAGCCCACACCACGGATCTGCACACTCCCGGCGGAGCCAGGGTCTCCGGTAGCCGCGGCGACACGCACCCCGGCCATCTTCCCGAGCATGCCCTTGTCTATGGATTCCTTGGAAGTCTTGGCAATCTGGTCGCCCTTGACCTGTGTTGCCGAACCGGTGAAGGCGGCCCTGGATGCAGTACCGTAGGCCACAACAATCACATCCTCAAGGTAGAGGGCGTCCTCGGACAAGGTCACGTCCACAACGTCACGGCCGGCTACCGGGACATTGAGCGTCTCATACCCAATGGACGAGAATACCAGAGCGGCATCTCCCTGGATATCTATTGAATACATTCCTTCATCATCAGTTACGGTCCCCGTAGAGGTACCGTCAACCACTACGGCCACACCCGGAAGCCGGCTTCCGTCGTTGCCCGTGACCGTCCCTGTCACTGTCCTGTCCTGCGCCGAAGCATATATTAAGCTCCCGCCGACAAGGACAACCGATAGTACAAGTTTCTTAATCATCTTCTTAGTTTTTTTGTTAATAAATCCATCCACCCGGAAAAATCATGGCAAATTCCGGCACACTTCACCTTGGCAGCCCTGGTCCTTCAGTTTTATGGTGCATGCGGGAATCAGTCCGGTAGATTCTGTCCGGAACTCCTGACAATGAGGCTTCAAGGAAACCTTTCAATCTGTCATTAAGACATTGTCAGGCCACCGCTGAATGGTGGTTGAATGATGTACATCGCTGCAAAAATAGGAAGATTATTTTAATTTCAAACACCCCCTCATACCGGAGTATATTACTTTTAACAAGGATTTTTAAGGAAAAGCATGAGGAATGAAGGAAGTTTTCAGAAAATTTAGTTTCAAATTGAAAGCAAATTTCCCGAATTTTATTTTAAATTAGAATTTTTATAAAAAAGTGAATTTTTTTCCGGGCCGGAGGCGGGAAAAGGCAAAAAGAAAGCAGGTTCCCTCCCCAAGGAACCTGCCCATATATAAAACGAACTTAACAAATAGACACGAAAAAAATTCTTATGTCTGGTGCAAAGGTAATAATTCCGAAGAACATTCCAAAATATTTCGAATATTTTTTTTCACATTCCCGAGATTGCTTACAAATCGGAACTTTTGCTCGACAAAGCCTTAGACATTCTCACTCAGGGGCATATACAGGGCCACCTATATGTTTACAGAGACCCCCACAGTCAGCCGGAGCGGCTTCCCGATCTGGAAGAAAGACCTGCCGACAGACTTGAAGTAGAACACCTCGAAACGCTCCCCAGTCAGATTCTCCCCCCGGAGGAAGACATCGAACCACTTGAAGTGGCCTCTGACGTCCGCACCGAGCAAGGCATAGAAAGGCTGTGAAAGCGAGTTGGCCTCGTCCCACCATATCCTGCCGAGCCCGGACACCGCCACACCGGCCGTAATCCCGCGGAAATAGTCGTTCGAGAACTTCCACCCGTATTCCACCCGCACGTCCATGGTATGTTCCGGGGAGTACGGGATCCGGTTCCCGGCATAGTCAGCCAGGCCGTCGTTATAGTTGATGAACCTTGCGTCGCAGAACCCGTAGGATGCGGAGAAGGCGAAACCGTCCCATGTCCACGCGAACTCCGCCTCGGCCCCGAGACTTCTCGAATCCCCGACATTTGCCATCATCCTGCCGGTGCTGTTCCCGGCCGGGAAGGCGGTTATCTGCTGGTCGGTACATCTTATGCCGTAA
>JADIMQ010000074.1 GCA_017694655.1 Candidatus Cryptobacteroides merdigallinarum | reverse complement strand
GCAGATCGGCACGGAACCTCGACACGATCCAAAGAATTGTCCACTCGGTGTTCTCCGTCTGGAAAAGACTGCGCAGAAAGATGGCTGACAGAAGGAAAGGGATGGCCGAGATTATGAGGCTCGTCTCGGCGGGCTTCACGAAACTAATCCGGTTCTTGTGCCAAAAATGAAAAAATTAAGATTTTGACAGAAAGATAAGTCGCTTATACACATCATGAAAATAATACCCGGCCCACAGTGGAACCGGGTAAGGGGTTCTATAGCCTTTCGGCTATCCTAAATGAAAGAGCCGTGGAGCCGAACCCGTCTTCGGGAATGGTGCAGACTCCCGGCTATTAGTCTTCCGGCCCTTGTCGGGATAATACGGACTTCAGACGTGCATCCCTGGAAAAAGCAAGGGGATCAGGCTGAATATTTCAGGGCAATTCCTAAATTTGTATCTGGCATAAACACATGACCAATATGAAGAAGGCCCTGATTTTTACAGTATTTCTCGTTGCAGCGACAGTCCAGGGGCTGCAGGCCCGCGGACAGAAGTTCACGATATCCGGGAAGATAGACGGTATAGTGAAAGGCGACACCCTCAGGTTCAGGCGGATAACATTGCCCGGATGGGCCACCGGACAGGCATTCGACATAGTGGTGAAGAAAGACGGGAAATTCAAATACAGGGGTGTCCAGGAGCATGACCAGTTCTACCTCATGGAATATTTCCCGGCAGAAGGGGAGGCCCCGGTATGTGACCGCATGGGAAAGAACCTGGTGATATCCGGGGGCGACCGTATCACTATGGACGGCATTCGCGACGAGATCTACTACTGCACACTCGGAGGCGGGATTTATAAAGACCCTGCTCTTTCCGTATATCTATGCGCCTCCGACTCGCTCGACGCGGTACGCGGGAGCTATGTCAGAAAGATCGAGGAAGCCAACGCGGCAGGAGACCATGAGACAGCGGCCATGTACGGAGAAAAGTTCAACAAATTCTATGATGACAACCCGGGAGCCGGGCGTGTCAGTAGACTTCGCAAGGAATATTTCGATTCCAGCACCGGAGGGAACATATTCACTCTCGTGGAATACATATCAAGGATGGACTACACCCCGATAGAGACACTCAGGAAACAGTTCGACGGCTTTTCCCGGGAAACCAGGGACTCATGGTACGGGAAAGTCTATGAGAAGCGGATGAATGCCGTAGAGGCGATATCCATAGGGAATCAGTCCCCTGACTTCACGCTGACCATGACCGACGGCAGCACCGTGTCCAGGGACGGGTTCAGCGGGAAATACCTTCTGATATACCACTGGGGAATGTGTCCCGGCTCGCTCCATATTGACAGATATGTGCAGGACCTGTACTCCAGGTACCATGGCCGGGGGCTTGAAGTGATCGGCATCACCGAGTCCGTGCAGAAGATATACAATATATGGGAGGAAACAGAAGAGGGGGCATCCGTCCCTTCTTTAGGCATAGATGACCTGAAAGCCACGTTGGACAGTATGCTGAACCACCCGTGGCCGGATGCGGAGCTGGAGACCGGCCACCCGGAGAACAGGCAGGTTTCCGATATGTTCCTGATCAGCGGATGGCCCTTCTTCATCTTCATCGGTCCCGACGGGAAGATACTCGCGCGGGACTTCAGCGAAGCATTCGGCCAGGCGAAAAAAATACTGGAGGAAAAGTTCGGGGAATGACTGCCGGTGGAGACTTTTTCAAATGATTTCAAAACAGCTTCTTACTTCTATGGAAAAAATACGTTTCGGGGTCATCGGGACCAATTTCATTACAGACTGGGTGATTGCCGGTGCAAGGCAGGACCCGAGGTTTGAACTTTCCGCCGTGTGCTCGAGGACCAGGGAGAGGGCGGATGCCTTCGCTGACAGGTACGGCATTCCCTACAGGTACACTTCCCTGGAGGAGATGGCGGAAAGCCAGCACGTGGATGCCGTCTATATAGCCACACCCAATTCACTCCATGCCTCACAGGCCATACTTTGCATGAGCAGGGGCAGACACGTGCTCTGCGAGAAACCCCTCGCCTCCAACGCCAGTGAAGTCCGCGAGATGATTGCCGCATCGGAAAAATACGGGGTAACCCTTATGGAGGCGATGAAATCTACGCTGACGCCGAACTTCAGGATACTGGCGGAAGGTCTTGGGAAGATCGGCAGGGTCCGGCGCTATGTGGCTTCCTACTGCCAGTATTCGTCACGTTATGACTTGTTCAGGAGCGGACATCTGACCAATACCTTCAATCCGGAGTATTCCAACGGTGCGGTGATGGACATCGGTGTCTACACCATCTATCCCATGGCGGTGCTGTTCGGGGCCCCGTCACAGGTCTCGGCCTCCGCAACCCTCCTCCCGTCGGGTGTCGACGGACAGGGTACGGCCATTTTCAGGTATGACGGTATGGAAGCCTCCGTGGCATACTCCAAGATATCGGATTCGTATATGCCGTCCGAGATCCAGGGGGAGGAAGGTACCATCGTCATAGACCATATCAGCAGGATGTCCAGGATAACATTCATCCCCCGGGCTACCGGGGCTGCGGACCGGCGTGCGGAAACCCGTCCCGAGGACTGGTCCCTTCCGTCGGACAAGGATGTCTACTTCCACGAGGTGTCGGAGTTCATCAGCCTCGTGCTTTCCGGCCGCCGCGAATCCATGGTCAATTCCCACCGCAGCTCCCTGCTGACAATCAGCCTGGCCGATGAAATCCGGAGACAGACCGGTGTGGTCTTCCCGGCGGACCGCCGGCATACTTCGGGGCAGTCCGGATAAAGGCAGTAATCCAGTCTTGCAGGTTGTCCGGAATGTTTCAGAGTCCCCAGTCGGACAGGTTGTAGGAGGCCTTGACTTCGGCCGGGGCTTCCGGGAAGAACTCGAATTCCTCTTCGGTGAGCTCTTCTATCTGGTCCACGCTGCGTGCGAAGCCGGCGATGTCTCCTCCCTCTACCGTAGGGGCACCGTCGAGGTTCTGCGGCAGCCAGAACCCTATGGCCATCAGCTCGTCGGCACGGCACTCCTGTATGGCTTTTCCTGTGCTGCCGCTCCTGGTCCGGAGATACAGCTTGAACTGGTAGTTGGGAACCACGCACTCTTTCGACAGTCCTTCTGTCGGGTCCGACCAGTTGCTCGCGTCGCGGACCTTGACCTCCGCAGAGCTGTCGTACCAGCAGCCGGACACCACATAGACGGTGTCACTGCAGACCCAATTTTCGGACAGGAGACTTTCCAGCTGGGCATGGATATCCGGGTACAGGAATTCCTCCGGGGCTATATTGGTAGGATAGAATGTCTGGATGTTGATTTCTTTTCCCGCACCTCTTCTGTCGTCGGAGCGCAGGAGATGCCCCTTTGTGAAACCATTGCTGTCCCAGGACAGGTTGGACCAGTAATAATGGGTGTCTGACGGCTTTCCTCCGTTGTCGTCCCACGGCCAGTTCTCATAGTCGGACGGATATATGATGGACTGCTCATTTTCATCGAACATCGGGTCAGGCCGCCATGGGTCAGGAGATGTCCTTCCCCAGCCTTCCGTGTAGCAGGCATGGCATGGGTATGCCACCCATACCGGGTTGTGGCGTTCCGTGTCGTAGCAGGCTGAATAGTTTCTTACAGTCTTTTTCGAGACTACTGTCGTAGTATAGTGCGTCACGTACTTGTAGGCAGGATTCTGTACCCTGGCCTCAGGCATTTCAGCCCATTTGTAGTCCGCTTTCTCCTTGTAGGCTATATTCTGTTCTGCCCTGGCTGTCGTCGCCATGAGCCTGAAATCGTCCACTTTCGTGCTCTTGTCCCTTGCAAGGAGGGTGAACGACAGGTTCGAGGGAGTGCCTCCGGTTATCTCGAACACTGCTGTGGCAAGTCCCCAGGTCGATGTGCCCTGGACAACAGTATATTCCAGCTCGTGGGCCATATCCGACCCGTTGTCGAAGTCCACGTAGAGTTTAAGGCTTTCACCGCCGGAGAACTTGCCGGATGGCGGAGTCGCCCCGAAAGAGAACTCGAGGACATTCTGTCCCGGCGCCAGCGTTATCCCGCTGATGAGCACTTTCCTGTTGTCAAACCCGAAGTTCAGTGCATTCACTCCGGAGGCCCCGTCATATCCTCTTGAGGAGTACGAGCTCCGTACGCTTATTCCCGGTCCGCTGTATGCTGTCCCTGCCGCGCCCGGTCCTGTCGCATTGACAAATCCCGATCCCTGGTCGAGGTAATATGCGACATTAGCCTTCTCCCTGTCCAGATTGTCATAATATATGAGTGTCTTCTCGGCTTCTTCCGGTTGCCCTGGCCCGTCGGGGTCAGTGCCGGGGTTGTCGTCCACTGTTTCACCGGACTGGCTCCCGTTGTCGCCGGTGGTGTTTTCTATTGTGTCGCAGGCCGGGACAAGATACAGCAGGCAGGCTGCCGCTGCCAATTTCAGTTTCCAGGTCATGGTAATTTGATGTTTGAGAATTTGCGCAAATATCACCCGTTTCTCCGGACCGGGCCTGTCAATGGATAAAAATTTCCTGTCTTTAGGTAAAAATCGGTGTTCACCGGCCTGTCTCCCGCGCCTTGAATTTCGATGGCGGCATCCCTATGGTCCGCGTGAAGGACCTGTAGAACGTGGACATGGAGTTGTAGCCGCTGAGTTCCGCTATCTCGGTGAGGGTCTTTTCCGGATTGGACAGGATAAGTTCGGCGGCTTTCCTGGCCCGGAACCCGTTTATGTATTCGTAGAAGGTCGTGTCCAGCCTCTTGTTCAGGAAGTCCGACAGGTAGGTCCGGTTTGTCCCTATCGCCCCTGCCAGGTCTGAAAGCGTAAGCCTGGGCTGGAGGAAAAGTTCCGTGGCGGACATGCACTGTGTGAGCTTTTCTTCTATGCCGTTGCGTAAAGTTTCCTCATGTGTGCCTGCGCACCCTGATTCTCCGGTCCCGGTATCCTGTGCCTGGCTGTCCACGGGTCCTTCAGCCCCGCTTTCTTCCACGGGCACTGCCATGGCGGGTATCTCCACTACCTTGTGCTTTACCGCAAGGCAGTAGATGTAGCTCCAGCAGCATATCGAGACAATGAAATACAGGGCATCCCCTATGTAGGTGGATTTCCACATGAGGGCGGTCCATGCCAGGAGGCTTGCGAGAAGGGTGCAGAGGGCCTTCCATACCCATGTCACTGAAATGTCGCTGATGTCGGAGAAATAGCTCTTTATCCTGTTGTCCCTCCGGGACATTGCAAGGAGGATGACCGTTATCACCGTTATCCCGAACAGTACGGTGTAGACCATGGATATGCGGACTATGGTCCCGGACGGTATTGCCGCATAGAGTATGAGTGCCGACACCGAGGGCAGGAAGAACCCCGCCACCTTGTACGGCTTTATCCAGCCAGGTGAGACTGCCTCGAAGAAGAAAAGGGCCATGACCGGGACATACAGCAGGTCTGCAAGCATGGACAGGTTGCAGAAATACTCGTTGGTCCACATTGACTTGACCAGGAACAGCATATCCTTTGATATGAGCACGCACAGCATGACCATGCTCCAGAACAGGATTTTCTTGAAATTGTTCTCGTTCCTTTCCGGGAATGTCCTGATGCACATCAGGATATAGAACATGAGAGCGGCTCCTCTCATTGAATGGGACAGGTTTTCAAGCAGTTCATTCATGGGTTCCTGGCATTGTCTTGACAGGCTCCAAAGATAGTCAATTCTCCGGATTTACCGAAAATATAAGCAAGGGACAACCGCATTTTGCCGGCAATCATTTAAATAATATTTAAATAATATGCCGGTAAATTTTCAAATATGGATTTTATGAAGTAATTTCGGGGGATTTTTCCGGGAATCCGGTTATATTTTCCAACAAAGACATTTTATGAAAAAAATTGTGCTCTTGTCGGCTCTCATTGCAGCCGCGTGTTCAGGTACCGGGGTGACCGAATCCGGCCTCGACCCTGAAAATTTCGTTTCAGAACAGGACGGGAAGTCCACGGCCCTCTATACCCTCACGAACTCCAACGGGATGGAGGTATGTATCACTAATTTCGGAGGAAGGTTTGTCTCTGTGATGGTCCCGGACAAGGACGGGAATTTGCGCGATGTAGTCCTCGGTTTCGACAATATCAGTGACTATGAAACGGTACCGAGCGACTTCGGGGCGGCCATAGGCAGGTATGCCAACAGGATCGGCCAGGGCCGCATAACCATAGACGGCGTGGAATACCAGCTCCCGAAGAACAACTACGGGCACTGCCTCCACGGAGGTCCGCATGGCTGGCAGTACAAGGTCTATGACGTACTGGAAGCAGGTCCTGACAGGCTCCGTCTCCAGATGGATTCTCCTGACGGGGACGAAAACTTCCCGGGCAACGTAAAGGCGGAGGTCACCTATACCCTTACCGGGGACAATGCCCTGAAAATCGAATATTCGGCTGTCACTGACAAGCCTACGGTCATCAACATGACCAACCACTCCTATTTCAACCTTTCCGGGAATCCGTCGCACACGGCCATGGACCATGTCCTATATATAAATGCGGACAATTTCACTCCTGTGGACTCTACCTTCATGACCACCGGCGAAATCCTTGCTGTGGAAGGGACCCCGATGGACTTCACCTCGCCAAAGGTTATCTCCAGGGACATAGACTCCTCTTATGTCCAGCTCCGGAACGGCAAGGGTTATGACCATAACTGGGTCCTGAATACGGCAGGGGACGTCTCCAAGGTAGCCGCCTCCCTTTACTGCCCGGAAAGCGGGATAAAGCTCGAGGTCTATACGGACGAGCCCGGAATCCAGGTCTATACGGGAAACTTCCTGGATGGTTCAGTCAAGGGAAAGCATGGGCTGGTGTACGGCCACCGTGCATCGGTATGCCTCGAGACACAGCATTATCCTGATTCTCCGAACAAGCCTGAGTGGCCATCCCCTGTCCTCCGTCCTGGCGAGAAGTACAGCAGTACCTGCATTTTCAAGTTCTCGGCAGAGTAGGCCGGCCTCTATCCTTCCCCGGGAGGGGTTGAGGGTACATTATGGGGATAATACCTGAAAAATACCTGACTGAGGTCACCCGCAAGGTGCACCGGCATTTCAGGAAGAAAGAGCACGGGGAGGTGCCGGCCAGGCCGATGGACGGCTGGTTAGCCTTGAGCCCCCTCGTGCTTTTCCTGTGTGTGTACCTTGTGTCTTCCATAATCGCATCGGATTTCTACAAGGTCCCTATAGCCGCGGCTTTCCTTATAGCATCCGCCTATGCCCTCCTTATCACCCGTTGCGGCCCTGCCGAACAGAGGATAGCCGTCTTCTCCGAAGGTGCCGGCAACAAGAATGTCCTGCTGATGATCTGGATATTTGTCCTGGCAGGCGCATTCGCCGGCACGGCGGAGGACATGGGCGCGATAGATGCCGCGGTGAACTTCGCCCTGGGTATCCTGCCCGGAAAGTTCATCTATGCCGGGCTTTTCCTGGCCTCCTGCTTCATATCCATGGCCATAGGGACGAGTGTAGGCACAATAGTCGCCCTTGTCCCCATGGCTTCCGGGATTGCCGTGGAAACCGGTATGGACATCCCGTTTGTCACGGCCATCGTCGCCGGAGGGGCCTTTTTCGGTGATAACCTCTCCTTCATTTCAGATACCACCATAGCCTCCACCAGGACCCAGGGCTGTCCTATGCAGGACAAGTTCAAGGCCAACCTGATGATTGTCGCACCCGCGGCGGTCATAGTCACGGCAATATACATAGTCTACGGCCTTTCTTCCGGGACAGAGGTGGTTGCCGGGGAGGTGAACGGAGTCAAGCTTGTCCCTTACCTGCTTGTCATAGGCCTCGCCCTGACCGGGATGAACGTGGCTGCGGTACTTGCGACAGGTATCCTGGCGAATGCCGTCATCGGGTTTGCCTGCGGCTCGTTTTCCTGGGTCGGATGGCTGGGCTCGGTTGGGGAGGGCATAGGCTCGATGGGGGAACTCATAATAGTCACGATGCTTGCCGGCGGCATGCTCGAGATTATCAGGTACAACGGGGGCCTGGACTTTATCATTTCAGGCCTTACCAGGCACATAAAGGGAAAGCGGGGTGCGGAGTTCAGCATCGCCGCGCTGGTCAGCATCGCCAATCTGTGTACTGCCAACAATACTATAGCCATAATAACCACCGGCCGCATCGCCAGGGACATCACCTCAAGGTTCGGGCTCGACCCGAGGAAGACGGCCAGTATCCTCGATACCTTTTCCTGCCTCGTGCAGGGGCTTATCCCGTACGGCGCACAGATCCTGATGGCTTCCGGACTGTCAGGAGCTTCAGGTATTTCCATTATCGGCTGCATGTATTATCCTTTCCTGATGGGCATTTGCGCCATCCTCGCCATCTTCTTGCGTTTTCCGCGGAAATATTCGGGATAAAGTCTTATCTTTGGGATTGCGCGGATGATGGACAAACAAATACCGCGGACCCTGATGGAAGATATCTTCATTTATGACAAAGGAGAGGCAGTCAGCCTCATAAGGGCCGGCCACCGTATTGAGGAGGTGGTCCCGGTGCTGGAAAACTGTGTGTCCGGCGGGCGGAGGCTGCCCGTCTATGTCGTTGCTGACGCCAATGCCGCAAGGTATGCCGACGCCCTCGTCTCACGGCCGGTGAGCCGGGGGGTGGAGTTCTGCGGGAGATATCTGGTGGAGGCGTCGGAACAGGGGAAGACCATGGAGACGGTCCTGTCCATGACGGGATGGCTCCTGGACAATGACGCCGGCCGGAATGCCTTTGTCCTGGCTGTCGGCGGCGGTATCACTACCGACATGGCCGGCTTCGCGGCCTCCATCTACAAGAGGGGGATAAGGTTCGCATATATCCCCACGACGTTGCTCTCCCAGGTCGACGCCGCCATAGGAGGAAAGACCGGTGTCAACTTCGACTCCTACAAGAACATGATCGGGGTCATACGCCAGCCGGAGTTCACCTTTATATGTCCGGAGGTCCTGGATTCCCTGCCCTTGAGGGACTTCCTGTCCGGGGCGGCGGAAATGGTGAAGTCCTTTGTCATCGAGGACCACGGTGACTATGTGCGGGCCGTGGATTTCCTGTCCGGACTCAGGTCTGCGGAGGACAAGGCCGCTTTCCTCTCGTCGCGCAGGGAAATGCTCTGCGGGCTGATACATGCCGCGGCCTCGGTCAAGGCCGGGATTGTCTCAAGGGACCAGTTCGAGTCGGGGGAGCGCAGGAAACTGAATCTCGGGCATACGTTTGCGCATGCAATAGAGAAGAATGCCCGGACTTGCGGCGACGACATCACGCACGGGGAGGCGGTCTCCATCGGGATTGTCATGGCCGCGGAGCTTTCCTTCAGGACCGGGCTGGCCGGGGAGGGATTTGTACGCAGGCTCATGCGGGATTTCGCGGACGCGGGTCTTCCGGTCCGCTGCCCTTATCCCCTGCACGCCCTTGCCGGAGCCATGTCCAGGGACAAGAAGGCCGAGGACGGGAACATCCATTTTGTCCTCCCGGTAAATGTCGGGGAGGTGCTGATAAAGGACATGACTGCGGGGGAAGCAGTGAAGCTATTGGAGGAATGATATGATTTGCACGGTGATACAGAACAAGACCGCTTCCGGGATAGAGGAGATAATGGCGGTCTCGGAAATGGTGGAGATACGTCTCGACAGGTGCAGCCTGAGTGACGGTGAGATAGAGGCATGCTTCGAGTCCGACGTGCCGGCCGTCGCGACATGCCGGGTGGCGGAGGTGATGGAGAAGAATCCGGGAATGACGGAGGCCCGGGCCGCGGCAATCTGCGAGGACCTTCTGTGCAAGGCCGTCAGGGCCGGTGCGAGATATGTGGATGTGGAGATAGAGGCCCCGAGGTATATGTCCAGGAAGGTGCGCTCCTGTGCAATGGAGTACGGGACCTCGTTCATCAAGTCCTACCACGACTTCGGAGGGACAGGGACGCTTGAGGAACTGAAGGACATGGTCGGGAAATGCAGGAGGAACGGTGCCGAGATCGTCAAGATAGTGACTACGGCCCATTGTCCGGAAGACGCTGAAAGGGTCCTGTCCCTGTATGACGAGTACCGTCCGGAAGAGCTTCTTGCCTTCTGCATGGGGGAGGCCGGGAAAGAGTCCAGGCTCATGTGCCTTGCCAAGGGTGCCCCCTACACTTATGCAGCCCTTTCGGAGGATGATGCCGCCGCTCCTGGACAGCGAACGGCCGCGGAGATGTCCAGGACCCTTTACGGGGACCGCAGGTTTGTGGATGCCCGGATAGACATACCGTCTTCCAAGAGTTTTGCCCAGAGAGCGATAATCGCGGCGGCCCTTGCCGAAGGTGTCTCCCGGCTCGGCGGCTATTCTCCCTGCGGGGACAATGAAGCTGCCCTTGCCGCGGCACGCTCTCTCGGGGCCGGAGTGTCTGTGGATGGTACATCCTTGGAAATAAAGGGGATAGCTGCATCTCCCGGATGTCTCTCCATCGGTAGCCTGCATACCGGAGAGTCCGGCCTGCTGACACGTCTCATGATTCCTCTCCTGCCTATGCTCTCGTCTTCCCCTGTACGTATCACAGGGGAGAAGACCTTGCTGGACAGACCTTTGAAAGGTGCGGAGAAGATGATGTCCGCTTTCGGTGCCGGTATCAGGAGCGATTCTGCGGACTGCAGGATCCCCCTGGAGGTTTCCGGGCCGCTGAAGTGCGGGAAGGCGGAGATTTCCGGGAAGGACGGCTCCCAGCTCATTTCCGGGCTCCTGATGTCGCTTCCTCTCGGGGACAGGAACTCCACTGTTACGGTCAAGGACCCTAAAAGCATACCTTATATGTTCATAACCATGGACGTGATAAGGAAGTTCGGGGTCAGGATCAGGAACGAGATGCTCGGCGGACAGGCTTTCGCGGATTCCGGCGGGGACTGGTCCTTCTGTACGGAGATGGTTTTCAGGGTTAACGGTGGACAGCGCTACAAGGCTGCCGACTTCACGATAGAGGGGGACTGGAGTTCCGCCGCAAACTTTCTTGTGGCCGGGGCGGTCTTCGGCGAGGTTACGGTTTCCGGGCTGGACACGTCTTCGCTCCAGGCGGACCTCTCGATAATGGATATACTCATGGAAGCAGGTGCGAGCCTTTCCCAGACGGGGGACAGCACCGGTCCTGTCACTGTGCGGCGTTCTCCTCTCAAAGCCTTCAGTACCGATGCCTCGAACTGCCCGGACCTTTTCCCTATAGTTTCCGTCCTGGCGGCTTTCTGCCAGGGGACGAGCCGTATTTCAGGTGTGGACAGGCTTGCTCACAAGGAAAGCGACCGGGGAAAGGCTATCCTGGACATGCTCCTGAAGATGGGGGTCCAGGCCTCGATAGAAGGCAATGCCCTTGTGGTAGAGGGCCATTCTCTGGCCTCCCGTATCCTTGGAAGGAATCTTCTCCGGGGCGGAGAATATACCTCCAGCCACGACCACCGTATGGTGATGGCCCTGAAGGTAGCGGAGCTCGGGGCGGACAGCCCTGTCACCATAGACGACACGGACTGTGTCGCCAAATCTTTCCCGACGTTTTTTGAATTGTACCATAAACTGTTGCCAGATATATGAATACTTTCGGTCAGAAATTCAGGATCTCCGTTTTCGGCGAGTCCCACGGACGTTCCATAGGGGTCGTGATAGACGGTGTACCTGCTGGAATCTCTCTTTCAGAACAGGATTTTTACGAGGATATCCTCCGCCGCAAGAGCGGAGCAAGGGGGACAACCCCGAGAATAGAGGATGACAAGCCGGAAATACTCAGCGGTGTCTTCGGCGGAAAGACCACCGGGGCTCCGCTGGCCGTGGTCTTCAGAAACAATAATACCAGGTCTTCGGACTACGAGATATTCAAGGTTATGCCCCGTCCGGGCCATGCTGATTTCGCGGCCGGGGTGAAGTGGAACAATTTCAACGACCCTCGTGGCGGCGGTCATTTTTCTGGCCGCATCACCCTTCCTGTGGTGGCTGCAGGAGTGGTCGCAAAGAAAGTCATAGACGATATCTGCGTGAATGCAAGGCTTTTGGAGGTCGGGGGTGTCCAGGGAGGAGAAGACAAGTGGCGCGAAGCTCTCGATGCTGCCATAAGGGAGGGTGATTCCCTCGGAGGTATTGTGGAGTGTTCCGTGGAGGGTGTCCCGGCCGGGGTGGGGGAGCCGTTCTTCGATTCAGTGGAGTCGGAGATATCCCATGCCGTCTTTTCCATACCAGGGGTCAGGGGAATAGAGTTCGGGGATGGTTTCCGGGCCGCCAGGATGAAGGGGTCGGAGCACAACGACCCGATAGTCTCGGATACTGGCCAGTGCCTGAAAAACGGTGCAGGCGGAGTCAACGGCGGCCTTTCCAACGGGAACCCTATAGTTTTCCGGGTGGCATTCAAGCCGACGTCCAGCATCAGGAAGGCGCAGACCACCTACGATTTCTCTACCGGGGGCCTCGGGACCCTTGAGATTCCCGGCCGCCACGACGTGTGCTTTGCCCTCAGGGCTCCTGTTGTAGTCGAGGCAATGGCCGCGGTCGTCATGGCTGACCTTCTCATGCGCCAGGTCAGTACCAGGTGAGCTTGAGACGGAATTTCAGGCTTCCGTCGTTCATGAAGTAAAGTCTATGCCCCGGCACTGGCTGGCTGCTGACCGGGTGCCTGCTCCAGTCTTCCCGGTTTATCCCGAAGAGCACTGGTGCTTTCATGCCCTCTTCCGCGAACCCGAGTGTCCTGTAAGCCCGGCCGTCCGACCATTCCAGGTCTGCATAGCTCATTATGTCATCCGGACGTACGTCATTTATGAACCGTGAGAGGAGCTTTCCCATCCCGCCGATGACCCTTGTCCCCGGGGATGAAGCATATCTTACCCATTCGTAGGACCTTATCTCCCGCCCTCCCTTGATCCACCGTCTTGCATTGGAGAAGGTCGCGACACCGGCAGGGACGGTTTCTCCTTTGCCGTATATTGCGTAGCAGTATCTGCAGGAGGACATCCCGTAGCTGTGGCTGTTCTGCAGGAAGGCCCCTGCGGTGTCCTTGCCTGTCCGCCTCACCTCGCAGTTTCTTGCGGCTACCGGTCGGAAGAGCCCGAGATGAGACAGAAGCCTCTCCCGGTACAGTGTCCCTGGCCTTCTCCACCGGTCTTCGGCGATTGTCACTACAGGCCAGCCTCCGTCACCGGCAAGCTGTTCTTTCGCCTCTTTCCTCTCCAAATACTCTTCCTCGGCCTCCCTGTATGTGCAGGCCCTGATTGCCGCAGGAAGGATAAATATGCCGCGGTGGCTTCCGGCATGGGTGGATTCCGCCAGGATGAACTCCTTCCTGCCGGCGGTGATGCTGCGGCAGGAGATTCCGTTCGTGGACAGGAAGCCGGTTATTTCTGAATATAGCATGTCCTGTATATCTCCCGGGCTTGCCGGGAACTGTAGGCGATGTGCCATAATTGCAAACTGCTGCGTCATTTTCGGATTCCGGGCGATCCATTTACGTCAGTAAAATCCTGTCGCCCTTACCCCAAGTGCCTTGCGTTTTGTAATTTTAAAGAGAAAGAGGGCGGGTCAAAAGTCAGACTCGCCCTCTTTTTATTCGTACTCCTGATGGAGTCCTGTTCCAAATATTCAATTCTCAAAGAGGAAAATTTCCTTTCGGGTCAGGAAGCTGCACTGTCCGTCTTCGTTACGGCCTCATTAAAACGGCAGATCATCTTCAACCTGCTCGCCGCTTCCTTCACCTACGAACCCGTGTCCGGTGCTTGCCGCCTCGGCTGGGTTTGTGGAATAGCTGTTCCCTGTACCTTCGGTTGCTCCGGTAGGGGCGAAGCCTGTGGTATAGTTCTCCGGAGCAGGGGCCTCGGCCTCGATTTTCCATGCGCGGAGATCCGTGTACCACCTGTTGTTGTACTCACGGCTGTTGATGTTGAAGGAGACCTTCACTTTGTCTCCGATCTGGTATTTCTCAAGTTCCTTGACCTTGTCCGGCCCCCATACGTTCAGGCATGCCTGTGACGGGTAGTTGCCTTCCTGGTACTCCACGATGAACTCCTGCTTGGACCATTCTCCTCTTGCGGAAGTCCCGCTCTGGACCCCGAGTTTCCTGATGATTTTGCCTTCTATTTCCAAAGCCATATCCAGTGTGCTTATTTTTCAGTTTTTTCTTCTTCATCGGCCACCTTGCCTACCTTGACGAGCTCGACGTCGAAGAGCAGTGTGGAGTTAGGCTTGATGGCACCGGTCCCGCGCTCGCCGTATCCGAGGTCGGCAGGGATGAAGAGCTTGATCTTGCCGCCTTCACCGATGAACTGAAGCCCTTCGGTCCATCCTTTGATGACGCGGTTCATCTGCATGCGGACAGGGTCCTTCTCCGGGTCGGAGGCATCGAACTCGGTCCCGTCAATCAGGGTTCCGGTGTAGTGTACGAAGACAGTGTCCTTTTCACCTGGCTTAACGTCGTTTCCGGCTTCCAGGATCTGGTACTGCAGTCCGCTCTCGGTGGTGATGATGCCGTCTTTCTGCGCGTTCTCCTTGAGGAAGGCCTCTCCGGCGGCCTTGTTGCTCTCTGACTCGAACTCATGCCTTGCGGTTATGAACTTGTTGAAGACCTGGTTCATCTCATCAGGGCTTATATCGAACTGCGCGTTGAATTCTGGAGAGTTCATCTGGCCTTCAGCCTTGATGAAGTCCATCATCCCTTTCTTTATCTTTGCATAGTTGAGGTCCTCCCCGAAGTTGTTGGCCTTGATGAAGTAACCGAAATTGATACCGATCAGGTAGCTCACTGAATCCGTGAGGGCTGCATCCGGAAGGGATATTGTCCTTGTCTCCCCGTCTTTTTCCACAGTGATGCTTTTCGGTGTGCTCGTGCAGCTTGCCGTCATTGCTGCAATGATGGCTGCTGCTGAAAGGATTTTGATTGTTTTCATTGTCTTTATAGAATTTCTGTTTTTAATCTCCAGTCCGGTGCCGGTACGTCCTCCCGTGCCGTCACATTTTGCAAATATCGTAAATTTATTTCAAACCCTGTCTCGTTTGACCTAAAAAATGGGCAAAAATGGTGCTTGGAGAGGAAAGACCGGAGCAGATGCATGAGAAGACTGAAAAGACTGTGAACAGGATTCCCGCAGAGACCATCATGTCCCCCAGGCTCACGAGGGGGGATACCAGGCCGCCGAAGGCATAGCCGGCAGTCCCGAGGAGGGCGGAGGCTGTACCTGCGTTTTCGTGTTCGCTCTCCATGGCCAGCGCGTTGGATGCCGTGAATGACAGCCCGGCCATGGCCAGCAGCAGGAAGAGCAGAATCTCGTATATCCAGAACCCGCAGCCCACGGCAAGGGCGGCGCAGAGCACGACGGATACGGCCAGCATCCCCTCGTTCCCGGTCTTCAGGGCACGTTCCATTGACCTGAACCTGGAAGCCAGGGCCGCCGTAATGGCCATGGCTACGGCATTCACTGCGAATATCACGCTGAAAAGTATGGGTGAGATGCCGAAATGTTCCTGCATGATGAACGGGGCCGACGCCACGTTTGTGAACAGGACGGCCATCGTGAACCCGTACTGCAATATGTAGACTATGAACTTACGGTTCCGGAGCACATCCTTGAATCCGCCGTATATTGCTTCGCGGCTGTTCTTCTTCATCTTGGAACCGGAGAGGGGCTCCCGCATCCTGATGCTTCCGGCAAGCAGAAGGGCACCGATGGCCAGCAGGCACCAGAATATCCCTTTCCAACCGCCTCCTGCCCCGGCAATCAGCCCGCCTGCAATAGGTGCGGCTACCGTGGCAATCCCGTTTATGGCACCTATGATGCCGAGCATGGCGGCAAGTTCCCTGGCCGAATACTTGTCTGTGGCGATGGAACGGGAAAGCACAACTCCTCCTGACCCGGCGAGGCCCTGCACGAACCTCATGGCAACAAATTGGGAGATGTTCCTCGCGAAGATGCACCCTGCCGTCGCGAAAAGGAAGAGAACCATGGCGAGGATCAGGGGCCTGCGGCGCCCGTACCTGTCGCTCAAGGGGCCGAAGACAAGCTGCCCGGCGGCGATCCCGGCCATGCTGGTAGTCAGGCCGAGCTGTACCATGGATGCGGATGTCCCGAAATATTTTCCCATCTCCGGGAGTGTCGGGAGGTACATGTCCATGACAAAAGGCCCGAATGCGCTCAGCATTCCCAGGAATATGAGCATGAATACTTTAGAATTCGGTCTGCGCAGCTTCATCGTGATATCCTCCTTTTCTTGCCATCCTCTCCTGTACGTGAATCGGATTCCGGCCGCAAAATTATTCCAAAGCATTTTTCCATTCCATTTCTTAAAAAGTACAAAATATGTCATTTTCGGAACATATTTTCTCTTTTGACTGATTTTTCTTTCCACTGCGGGCATAAAATGGACAAGATTTATGATTATATTTGCCCTGGACCAGCAATATGAACCATGGAAAAGAACAATTCCGGCTACGGGCAGGGACTCCTTTCCGATACCGGACAGATCCGCTATGCCGAGACAGACCTGTCTTTCCTTTCAGGCAGCCCGTGCCATTTCAGGTGCGGGATTTACATGGCTTGCGTGTCAGGGAGATGCGAGGTGTCCACCGGGGCTGAAGCCTTCCTCCTCGAGGAACAGACGGAACTAATCTTCCTGAACGGCACCCTCCTGCACAGGCTGCAGGCCACGGAAGATTTCAGGGTGAGGATGATTGTCTTTCCCGGGGATGTGTTCCTGAAGGCCATCCTGCCTATAGATACCCCTTATATGAACTATGCGCACGAGCACCCCTGCTACCGCCATACCCCGGATGACCGGAGCCAGGCTACCTGGAAGCAGATGTGCATCTGGATGGACGTGGCGCAGATGCTGTTTTCCGGGGACAGCCGCACCCAGTTCCGGGAGCTCCAGGAGTACAGCTTCCTCCAGAGCCTCCTCCTGTGGCTTTTCGGCACTGTCCCGGAGAAACTGGAAGTCCATCCCCGCTATTCCCGCCAGCAGCTCCTTTGCCAGAAGTTCCTGCAGCTGGTAAGGGAATACGGGACTGCCGAGCATTCTGCCGCTTTCTATGCCGGGAAACTGTGCGTCTCCCCGAGATACCTGCACAGGGCGACGGCGAGGTGCCTAGAGGGCCGCTCTCCCAAGCAGCTGATAGAGGAGCAGCTGGTGGCGGAGGTAGAGGTGCTCCTGAACGATCCGGACCTGACCGTCACCGCCATAGCCGAACAGCTGAATTTCGCTGACCAGTCGTATCTTACCCGTTTTTTCAAGCGGCATACGGGCCTTTCGCCGAGACAGTACCGTTCCCGGAAAGGGTGACAAAATATTTCGTAAAAAAAATTTGACGTCCTGAAAAAAATGATAACTTTATAGAGTTAAAAACTGACGTATGGCTATCGACTCGAAAACATTGCACTCGAAGCTGAAG
>JADIMQ010000073.1 GCA_017694655.1 Candidatus Cryptobacteroides merdigallinarum | reverse complement strand
GACCCGTGAAGGCGGATTTTAAGACGGATTGAAGACGGATTAAAGAATTTTTGAAAATATTTAAACAGTTTCTTATATTTGCCGAATGCGGGAGACAGGAATCCTGCATGTATATCCGGAATATTTTATTGACGTTTAATATTAATGTATTATGGATTTTCTGACAAATGACAAACTGACCATTATCGGCGCAGCCGGTATGATCGGGTCGAATATGGCTCAGACAGCCTTGATGATGGGGCTCACCCCTAACGTATGTCTTTATGACCCTTTTGCCACCGGACTCGAAGGTGTGGCCGAGGAGATGTTCCATTGTGCATTCGACGGGGCGAACATCACTTATACTACGGATATAAAGGAAGCCCTCACGGGAGCTGCATACGTTGTGTCTTCCGGCGGAGCTCCACGCAAGCAGGGAATGACCCGCGAGGATCTGCTGAAAGGCAACTGCGAGATCGCCGAGCAGCTCGGCAAGGACATCAGGTCCTACTGCCCTGATGTGAAGCATGTTGTCATCATCTTCAACCCTGCCGACCTCACAGGCCTTGTGACCCTTCTCCATTCAGGACTCAAGCCTTCCCAGCTCACCACTCTCGCCGCGCTCGACTCCACAAGGCTCCAGAGCGCCCTTGCAAAGGAATTCGGGGTGCAGCAGTGCAAGGTCACGGGCTGCCACACATACGGCGGGCACGGGGAGCAGATGGCCGTATTCGCTTCAGAGGCCAAGGTGGACGGCACTCCTTTCACGGAGCTCCTCGGCACAAGGCTTCCTCTTGTCAGGTGGGATGAAATCAAGCAGGACGTAATCCAGGGCGGAAAGAAAATCATCGAGCTCAGGGGCCGTTCTTCTTTCCAGAGCCCGGCTTACGTGTCCATCGAGATGATCGGCGCTGCCATGGGCGGCAAGAAGTTCGGGTGGCCGGCAGGCTGCTACGTCAACACTCCTGAATACCATAACGTGATGATGGCAATGCCTACGGTCATCGACGCTACCGGTGTGCACTATTCAGAAGTAAAGGGGACCGCGGAGGAAATGGCGGCTCTCGAGGCCTCGTACGAGCATCTCTGCAAGATGAGGGACGAGATCATAGACCTGGGTATAATCCCGCCGGTTTCTGAATGGAAGACTCTCAACCAGAACCTTTAGCGGGCTGCGTATACGGAATTATTAGATCATGAACGAAAAGCGACTTATGGACAGGGCTGCCGACAACATCAGGATACTGTCTGCGGCAATGGTCGAAAAGGCAAGATCCGGGCATCCGGGCGGCGCCATGGGCGGAGCGGACTTCATCAATGTCCTGTTTTCCGAATATCTGGTATATGATCCGGATGATCCGCACTGGGAATGCAGGGACCGTTTCTTCCTCGACCCGGGGCACATGTCGCCGATGCTTTACTCGGTGCTCGCCCTTTCCGGCAGGTTCACGCTGGAGGAACTCAAGCAGTTCAGGCAGTGGGGAAGCCCTACCCCCGGGCATCCGGAGGTCAATGTCGGCAGAGGTATCGAGAACACTTCCGGTCCTCTGGGACAGGGACACACATTCGCGGTAGGGGCCGCTATCGCAGCCAAGTTCCTGAAGGCTCGCCTCGGAGACCAGATGGGCCAGACCATATATGCGTATATCTCCGACGGGGGAATCCAGGAGGAGATATCCCAGGGCGCAGGACGGATTGCCGGCCACCTCGGGCTCGACAACCTCATAATGTTCTATGATTCCAATGACATACAGCTCTCCACCGCCACCGGGGAGGTGACGAGCGAGAATGTGGAGATGAAGTACCGGGCCTGGGGATGGGAAGTTTTGACCATCGACGGGAACGATGCCTGCCAGATACGTGCTGCGCTCGACGCGGCCCTGAAGGTGAAGGACCGTCCTACCCTGATTATCGGGCATACCGTAATGGGGAAGGGGGCGCGCAGGGCGGACAACACGAGCTATGAGAATACCTGTGCCACCCACGGTGCCCCTCTCGGTGCGGAGGCGTTCGCGAACACGGTGAGGAATCTCGGGGGAGACCCGGAGGACCCTTTCAGGATTTTCCCTGAGACCGCAGCCGTCTATGAGGCCAGGAGGCAGGAACTGCGGAAGATAGTGAAGGAGCGCAGGGCCTGCCAGCAGGAATGGGCTGCAGCCAATCCGGGACTCGCCGCAAAGATGAAGGACTGGTTCTCCGGCAAGGTGCCTTCCCTGGACTGGGACTCCATAGTCCAGAAGCCGGGCTGTGCGACAAGGGCGGCTTCATCCGTTGTCCTGGGGTTCCTGGCGGAAAAGGTGGAGAACATGATTGTCTCGTCCGCCGACCTTTCCAACTCGGACAAGACCGACGGCTTCCTCAAGAAGACCAGCGCCTTCAGGAAGGGTGACTTCTCAGGGGCTTTCCTGCAGGCTGGCGTGTCGGAGCTTACCATGGCCTGCTGCTGTATCGGGATGATGCTCCACGGGGGCGTTATAGCTGCCTGTGCAACCTTCTTTGTGTTCTCGGACTACATGAAGCCGGCCATCAGGATGGCGGCCCTCATGGAGACTCCGGTGAAGTTCATCTGGACGCACGACGCATTCAGGGTCGGGGAGGACGGCCCTACCCATGAGCCTGTGGAGCAGGAGATGCAGCTCCGCCTCATGGAGAGGCTGAAGAACCACAGCGGGCGCAATTCCATGCTTGTCCTTCGTCCTGCGGATGCGGAGGAGACGACACAGGCCTGGAAGCTCGCGATGGAGAACATGTCCACTCCGACAGCCCTTGTCTTTTCACGCCAGAATGTCGACAATCTCCCGGAGGGCAACGACTACAAGTCCGTTGCCAGGGGTGCCTACATTGTCAGCGGGTCGGATGCCGGACCGGATGTCGTGCTCGTGGCTTCCGGTTCCGAGGTCTCCACTCTCGTGGCTGGTGCCGCCCTCCTGAAGGCCGACGGGATAAGGGTGAGGATTGTCTCCGTGCCGTCCGAGGGCTTGTTCAGGACCCAGGACAAGGCGTACCAGGACAGCCTGATACCCGCGGGAGTCAAGGTGTTCGGCCTTACGGCAGGGCTCCCGGTGACTCTGGAAAGTCTCGTGGGTGCAGACGGGAAGGTATGGGGACTCGAGTCCTTCGGGTTCTCTGCCCCGTACAAGGTGCTCGACGAGAAGCTCGGCTTTACTGCGGACAATGTCTACAGGCAGGTGAAGGCGATGCTCGCTAATAACTGATCCGGTACCAAGGTATTATAAAAACATGAGAGGGTGGTTCAAAAGTCAGACTCGCCCTCTTTTTATTCGTACTCCTGATGGAGTCCGGTTCCAAATATTCAATTCTCAAAGAGGAAAATTTCCTTTCGGGCCACCATCCATGTTGTCGTCTTGCTTTGACGATTATCGAACATTTGCTTCGTATATAAGCAAGTTTGTAGAGTTCATACGTTGGTGGAGATTATGACGAAACTGCAATTTGCTCTCGTTTTCATTGAAAGATTTATTGATTATAGTTGTAAGAACAATTGGCTCCTCGTCTAAGTACCTCCCCTCGGTATGTCTTAAAATAAAGGCAGACATCTTTTAGGGATGGATGTCTGCCTCGATTTCTATAATCATCTTTCAATGATGTCGCAAAAATAATAATAATTTTCAGAACTGCAATGATGTTATCGAACACCGGAAAGAGGCTGTGTCTTTAATATAATTGATTTAGTATCAAGGTGTTATAAAAACACGACGGAGGCAGATGATTCTGTCTCCGTCTCAATGTCGGGGTACTGTGACTCGAACACAGGACCCTCTGGTCCCAAACCAGATGCGCTAGCCAACTGCGCCACACCCCGAAACTCCTCTTCTTTCGAATTGGACTGCAAATATACGAAGTTTTTCCCGATATACAAAATTTTTCAGGAAAATTACCGAAAATTACCAAAAATTACCAAGGCAACCCACATGGCTTTTTCATTTATTCAATACTTTATGGAGGAGTCAAAGCAGAAAACCGGTGAACCGGACTTCCGGCATAGAAATAGGACGACATCCGAAGGGTATGCTTGAATACAGACTTTTATGGAAATAGAGGATGGCCAACTTGTGGAAGTGCAATTTGAAGGAAACAATTTGTTGGAACTCAGCCTAAGTCCACAGAACCTGAATTCGGCCTACCGCCAGCTAGTAAATGACGGAGAAGCGGGAGGTGTCGATAATATAGAGACGAGCGAACTGTTGCCATACCTGATACTCTATTACTTTCTCCATCCTTGTTCGGCATTGAATTCACGCAACTTCATTTCCAGAAATTCATCTTCCGTCAAGAGTGAAGATCTTGTACCTTCAATCAGATTATCAATATCGTATTCAATAAAGTCAAGGATCTCTGATTTGTAAAACTGCTGTAGGCGTTCACAGATTTTAGTCGTTGATCTTTTGTCATCAGTGGAGATTTCATCGCCTTCCCAGATATTGTGGATAGTGCCTCCACCGTGTTCACAAACAGGAGCCTTGTAGTAATGATTGAAGCATTGTTTTACAGCCTTTTCATAATTAAATGTCGCGTGCTTCTTTGCTATTCTTTTAGAGTATTCTTCCAAAGACTCCATGAAAGAAAGGTTAGACATTGAATAGGACTTTACAAAATTTCTTAAGTTCCCATCACTCATTGCTGACAACAAACTGTCAATATTGCTATTATTGGTAATCATATTCTACAAGCCAAACAATTCTTCAAGTTTACGAGCTTCGGCGAGCATCTTGTCAAGATTGGATTTCTTTAGTTTCTGCAGGTTTAGCAGTTTCCACTGCACTGACGGATATTTCTCGAAATAAGGATATGCAAATGCTGACCAATTCGGCTCCGCTTTTTCGAAACTCACAAGGAACCTTTTGTCAGTGTTTGTCATCAAGGCATTGACTTTCTTGATCAGTTGTGCTCTGGTGTCCTCAAACTCATCATAAGAGAACGGAGTACTGGTCATTCCGACGAATTGATTTTCCATCGCTTCCCGCTGGTCAATAAGGGTCGGCGCAAATGATTCATGAATGGGACGGTCACTGCCAAGAAGGCAGAATAAAAGGCCTTCCTTTGCCTCGGCCAAAGAAATATCCATATACTTGACATCAAACAAGTCACGTGGATGCTGGCGGGAAAGGGCTGCGGCAATCTTGCCTCCATATAGTAAGGTCTTCGGAACTATATCTGCCTCGCAATAGAGACCGAACTTTGTCTGGGCCTTGTTGCATAGAGGGGTTCTCAATACTTCACCACCGACGATACCACGTTTTGTCTGGTTGACCTCTATCTTGACTTGTTTGCCACGATACTCACATAGAAGTTTGCAGGCGGCTGAATTCGGAACAATGTGCATTCCCTTAAAGGCCTTCCTTGCCTTGTTGGAAATAGATGTCAAATGAGTATTGATGTTGTCAATACTTGTCTTACGGTCTTCCAAAGGGATATAAGTGAGGTCAATGTCCACAGAATAGCGCGGAAGATCTTTCAGAAACAAGTTGATTGCAGTGCCTCCATGAATGGCAAAGACTCCTTCATCGGTTATTATCGGGATGAGTTTGAGCAGCAACTCAACTTTTTGGCAATATATGTTATTCATACTCTGCAAGCTCTTGAGAGATTGTGACATTATACTTTGCTATATACTTGCCTCCCGGCGCAAGAACTCTCTGACCTTTGCCGAGGTCTATGTTTTTTATATCAACCGCTTTGAACCAGGAATGTCCGGCTTTTTCCGCCATATACAGGAAGAGGCGCTTTACCTTGATTGAGGTGCAGGACTCCAGAAGATGTTGGACAAGTTTCGGACGCAAAGTGGTAAGCATCTCCATTACGTAGTAAGTATCCATCAGAGAATATTGCGACGGGGACATATTGAGACATTCCATAAATGCACGTTCCGGAGATGATATGGTAAGTATATGACGATCAACGGACACTGTTTCAAGTCCGAGTCCATCCCTGCCGAAGATGGCTGATATGGAATGCTTAATAATCATATCCCACTCCCTTTCCATCATCCAATTTGGCAAGCGGGTATTGTTTTCTGAAATCACATAAGCGGTTGGCTTACCCATCGCAATAAAGTGAGAATATCCACGAAGATCGAGAGCTGATGACGCTGCAACATGACATTTCTTTCCCAGTTGCGAAACATATGATGCAATTGCAGAATAGGCCGTAGGTTCCGCGCCAGCGAATTTGTAAACTCCAGGCGCTATTCTCTCCAGCCATCCACTACGAACATATAGAGTCTGTGCCTTGCGATCTATTCCTTTAGCTGAAAGCCAGGAGGAGAAGAGCAGTGAATTGCGAGGTACGAGTTGGCTGATTTCGTTAATTTTGGTTGCCATTGCGGTATTATTTACCGCAAATATACATAAAAATAACGAAATGCGATTCTATACACGGATATGATTGGGATTTTATTCCACGGCTCTTTCATTTAAAACAGTTGAGGTTATTCAAGAATGTTGTTATATAGCGGGAATACGGGTGATTATTTAGCGCATCTCATGATCCTTCGATGCAGCACAGATCGTTGGGATGCCACCTTTCTGGGCTGCACAACTTTAAAAATGAAAAAACAAGATTTTGACGGAAAAATAAACTGCTTATACACAGCATAAAAAAATAATCTGGCCCTCAATATAACCGGGTAAGGGATCTATTGCCTTGCTGCTATCCTAAATGAAAGAGCCGTGCCTGAAAGATACCAGATAAGGACCCTTTTTACAGGAACCGCGGCCGGTACGCGGCTGCAGGGGTCATTCTCCGCCGTTCAGCCTGTACTCCATCCGGGAGATAATCCGTACAAGGTCCTTCTTCAGGCCTTCCACGTACAGCACCTCCCCGTCCTGTTCGAAGGTTACCCTGTCCTCGTATTTCCTCGCAAGCCTCGCGCCCCTGGACTTCAGGCGGAACGTCATCTTCGACACGCTTTCATGCTCCACCTCATAGCCGAACTCCTGCATGAGGGTTGTTATCTGCACCCTGTTCGCGCTGAGGTTCCCTTTTATCCCGGGCACGGACCTGGTGTAGCTCAGCTTCGGGTATATCCCTGAAATAATGACCATTATGCCGAGTATCTCCCACAGGGACGTATATCCGTCACGGAACATGGTCTCCACATCCGGCTCCACGGTGCCGCTTATCACGAATACCGCTATTATCAGCACGAACAGCAGGGTGAAGTAAATGAATGTCTTCAGTGCGCGTATGAAATACCTCATCTTTTTCCTTTTATTTTTTCCGGCTCCCGGGCATGGCCGGCCACAGTGCTCCGGGCCACAATCCTCCCGGGCAAATATAGTGGTAAATTTCCTACAAATCGTTATATTTGTAAAATAATGACTAAAAATCGGAAATCATGGAAGAGACAAATTCAAATCAGAAAGAACTCGCGCTGAAAAGGACGATGAACATAATGATAGCGGTTGCGGTGGTCCTGGCTCTGGTGCTGGCCTATATATGGTATCAGAAAAGTTCCCTTGTGAACGAGCTGAACATAGAGAAGGACGCGCTCACGCAGCAGATGATATCCCTCCAGAACGACTATGCCACCCTGTCCTCGGACAACGAGCAGATAAATGCCCAGCTGGATTCCTCCAGGGAGGAAGTGTCGCAGCTTATAGAACGCATCAAGAAGACCGAGGCCACTAACAGGGCCATGATCCGCAAATATGAGAAGGAACTCGGCACCTTGAGGAGCATCATGAGGAACTACATAGTACAGATAGACTCCCTCAATACCCTCAACCACAAGCTTACGGCCGACGCTGCCGCTGCCCGCAAGGAAGCTGCCGAGACAAGGCGCCAGTCCGAGGAGCTGAGCCGTGCCGTGGAAAGCCTTTCCGGCCAGGTGGCTGCCGGCTCCGTGCTCAAGGGACGCGCCATAAGGATGGATGCCTACAATGCTTCGGACAAGATTACCGACAGGAGCAGCCGCGTGGTAAGGCTCATGACCACCCTGAGCCTTGTCGAGAACGAACTGGCCCCGAAGGGCCCGGTAAGGGTGTATATCAGGGTCAAGGGTCCGGACGGCATACTTCTTACAGGGGATGACCAGAGGACATTCAGCTTCAACGGCGAGCCTATGATATGCTCGGCCTCCCGCGAGGTGGACTACCAGGGCGAGGAAGTGGAACTCAGCATCTATCTTAACGGCATCTCCGATTTCGTGAAGGGGATATATACCGTGGAAGCCTATACCGAGAACAACCTCCTCGGCTCTGCCGAACTTATGTTGAGATAGACGGTGATATATATCCACATCCCGTTCTGCAGGAGCTTCTGCACCTATTGCGGATTCTATTCCGAACTTCTGTGCAGGAAGAGGCAGGAGGATACGGTCTTCAGCCTATTCAGGGAAGCCCTTTGCAACGAGGCGGGAGTGAGGTCGGCCGGACTGCAGGACGGACCGGACACACTGTATATAGGAGGCGGCACCCCTTCGGTGCTGCCTCCTGATGTTTTGGCTTCCGTGGCGGCCTGTCTCCCGGCAGGCGGCGGGAAGCACGGTTTCAGGGAATTCACCGTGGAGGTGAATCCCGAAGACATAGTCTCCGGCGGGGAAGGATATGCCGAGGCCCTGCTTGCCGCAGGAGTGAACAGGATAAGCATGGGTGTGCAGTCTTTCGTCGACGGGATACTTAAATGGATGAACCGTCGCCACAGTTCCGTCGATGCGGTCCGGGCCTGCGGCATCCTCCGGAAGGCCGGTGTCAGGAACATCAGCATCGACCTTATCTTCGGCATTCCGGGAATGGACGGCAGCCGGTGGATGGCGACCCTTGACAGGATATCGGAATTGCCAGGCGGCTGTCCGGAGCATATCTCGGCATACCAGCTTTCGGTAGAGCCGGGCTCCGCGCTCGAGAAACTGATATCCAGGGGCAGGTGCCCGGAAGTGTCCGACGAGGAGTGCTTCAGGCAGTACGAGACATTGTGCAGGGTGCTCGGGGAGGCCGGCTACCGTCATTACGAGGTCTCGAACTTCGCGCTTCCCGGCTATGAGGCCGTGCATAATTCGGCATACTGGTCCGGGCAGCCTTATCTCGGGCTCGGCCCCGGTGCGCACTCGTTCTGTATCGTGGACGGCCGGCACACAAGGAGCTGGACCAGGCCGTCGCTGGAGGACTATCTGTCCGCATGGCGGCTCCCGGATGCGGAGTCGGGCTTGTCCGTAATGGAAAAGGAGGTGCTTACTCCGGAACAGGTGGACATGGAGAGGATAATGCTGGCCATGAGGACCGATACCGGACTGCCGGAGGATGAACTTGTACGTATCTCCAGTCCTGGGGCCGCGGAACGGCAGGCCGCCTCCGGAAACCTGGTCCGGCTTCCGGACGGGAATGTGCGGATTCCGGAAGACCGCTTCTTCGTATCGGACGCCATAATCGCGTCCCTGGTATGACACCGGGGCATGGACTTGAGTGACATTGAAATAAATATCGTCTTATGAACGGATACTCTGAAAGAATAGAAGCCCTCCGGACTATGATGTCGGAAAACGGATGGGATGCAGTGGTAATTATCGGGTCGGACCCTCATGCAAGCGAATATCCTGCCCCGAGGTGGCAGCAGATGGCCTGGCTTTCGGGATTCACCGGCGAGGCCGGGGATATGGCAGTCACCATGGACCATGCCGGACTCTGGACCGATTCCCGCTTTTTCATACAGGCAGCCCGCCAGCTCCGGGACTCCGGTGTCGTATTGCACAAGACGAGGGTGCCCGGGGCGGAGACAATTCCCGGGTGGCTTGCAGGAAAGGCCCGCGTAATAGCGGTGGACGGCCTCTGCTGCACCGCTTCTTTCGTGGAGGAACTTTCAAGGGAGGTCTCTTCCGGGCAGGAAGACGGGGTGAGGGTAGTCTGCGTCCCCGACCTGCTGTCCGGGATATGGGAGGACCGTCCGCCTGTCCCGTCCACCCCAGTCATCACCCTCTCGGAGGATACCGTGGGAAAGTCCAGGTATGACAAGCTGCTGGAGCTGCGCAAGTTCCTTCTGCTGCATGACTGCGACAGCATCCTCATTTCCGCCCTCGATGAAATAGCCTGGCTGCTGAATATCCGCGGGGAAGATATAGAGTACAATCCTTACGTGATTTCATACCTTTTCGTCTCACAGTCGGAAACGATATGGTTCGTGAAGAAGGGTGAAGAGGACGCGGACCCTGACACGGAGGACAGTTTCAGGGAGCTTGAGGCGGACGGGGTCTCCGTGATGCCTTATTCCGGGACAAAGGAGGTGCTGGAGGAAATATTCAGGGCGGAGGACTCCAGAGTGTACCTCGACCCGTCCACCGTCAGCAGCACCCTGTACGGGGAGGTGGCGGAGGCTGCCGGGGCAGAGAATATCGTGACCGGGACATCTCCGGTTCCTCTCTGGAAGGCCGTGAAGAACAGTGCCGAGATAGAAGGGATGCGGGAAGCCTGCCTCGAGGACGGGGTCGCCATGGAGAAGTTCCTGTTCTGGCTCGACACGGCCGTGCGTTCTGGCCGCATTGTCACGGAGCGCGAGGCTTCGGACAAGCTGACCTCGCTCCGGGCCGGGATTCCCGGCTACAGGGGAGACAGTTTCGCCAATATCTCCGCCTACGGGCCTGACGCAGCCCTTCCTCACTACTCCACACCGGAGACGGGCTCGGCCGTCATAGAGCCCCGCGGACTCTACCTTGTCGACTCCGGAGGCCAGTATCTTTTCGGCACCACCGACATTACCAGGACAGTCCCGGTGGGGGAGTGCACCTTCCTGGAGAAGGAGGACTATACGTTGGTCCTTAAAGGGATGATTGGCCTGGCGATGGCCGTTTTCCCGGAGGGTACGCCAGGATGCCGTCTCGATGTCCTGGCAAGGATACCCCTGTGGCGCAACGTCCGCAATTTCGGGCACGGTACAGGGCACGGTGTAGGTTTCTACCTCGGTGTCCACGAAGGTCCGCAGGATATAAGGCAGAACCTGAATCCCCAGCCTCTCCTTCCGGGAATGATAACCTCTGACGAGCCCGGGATGTACAGGGAGGGGATGCATGGGGTAAGGCACGAGAACCTGCTCCTGTGCCGGAGGCTGTGTGAGAATGAGTCCGGCTCCTGGCTCTGTTTCGAGACCCTTACATTGTGCCATATAGACACATCAGCCGTCATCAGGGATCTGATGACGGCCGATGAGATAGAGTGGCTGAACCGGTATAACAGGGAGGTCTTCGAGAAGCTGTCGCCGCGTCTCGATGCCGATACCGCGGCCTGGCTCAATTCCCGTACCCGCCCGTTATAGGCTGTAGTCCACAAGATTCCCGGCGAGATACTGGTCGTAGGCCCCCATGTCCACGAGCCCGTGGCCCGAGAGGTTGAACAGGATAGTCTTCCTTTCTCCCGCCTCTTTGCACCTGGTGGCTTCCCGGATGGTGGCAGCTATGGCGTGGCAGGACTCCGGAGCCGGGATTATGCCCTCTGCCTTTGCAAACAGGCATCCGGCCCTGAACGACTCCAGCTGGTTTATGTCCATGGCCTCCATCATCCCGTCCTTCAGAAGCTGGGACACGATTACACCGGCCCCGTGGTACCTCAGCCCGCCTGCATGGATGTTCGCCGGCTTGAACTTGTGCCCGAGGGTGAACATCGGGAGAAGCGGGGTGTATCCGGTCTCGTCCCCGAAGTCGTACTCGAATTTCCCTTTCGTCAGCTTCGGGCAGGAGGCCGGCTCCGCGGCGATGAACCTTGTCTTCCTGCCGTCCAGGATATTGTGCCTGAGGAACGGGAAGGATATGCCGCCGAAATTGGACCCTCCTCCGAAGCAGGCTATTACAGTGTCCGGATATTCCCCGGCCATCTCCATCTGCTTTTCAGCCTCCAGGCCTATTACGGTCTGGTGCAGGGATACATGGCTCAGGACGGACCCGAGGGTGTATTTGCAGTTCGGGGTCATCCTGGCCAGTTCCACGGCTTCAGAAATGGCTGTCCCGAGGGAACCCTGATGGTTCGGGTCCTTGGTCAGGATATCCTTGCCGGCCCTCGTGGTCATGGACGGGGACGGGATTACCTGGGCTCCGAATACCTGCATTATGCTGCGCCTGTACGGTTTCTGCTCGTAGCTTATCTTCACCTGGTAGACGGCTGCCTCGAGCCCGAACAGGCTGGCCGCATAGGAGAGCGCGGCTCCCCACTGCCCGGCCCCTGTCTCGGTGGTTACATTCGTCACTCCTTCCTGCTTGCAGTAGTATGCCTGCGCAATGGCTGAATTGAGCTTGTGCGAGCCGACAGGGCTGACGCTTTCGTTCTTGAAGTATATATGGGCAGGTGTCCCTATCGCCTTTTCAAGCCCGTAGGCACGGACAAGCGGGGTAGAGCGATAGTATCTGTACATTTCCTGTACTTTTTCCGGGATGTCGATCCACCGGTCGGTCTGGTTGAGCTCTTGTCTGCTGAGCTCTTCAGCGAAGAGGGGGTAGAGGTCTTCCGCCTTTATGGGCTGCCTTGTTGCAGGGTTCAGGAGCGGCATGGGCTTGTTTACCATGTCTGCCTGGATGTTGTACCATTGTCTGGGCAGATCGGCTTCATCCAGGAAAAAACGTTTGTGTTCCATGATGTTGAGAATTTAAGTTGTCTTATATATGACGTCGGAGTGACGGCATGTCCTGTATAAAAAAAGCCGGGCAACCGGAACCGTGTCCTGGCTGCCCGACTTGAAAAGTCCTGTATGATTATCGTCATGCCATTATGTAGCCGTTGATCGCTGTGGCTGTGAAGCCGATGAAAATCAGGGTTGCAAATATGTATGCGATGACTTTAAGTCGTTTCAGCCAGATCTTGTTGTTCCAACCGATGGTCTGGAATGCGCTCCAGAAGCCGTGGGTAAGGTGGAACCACAGTGCCCCGAACCAGATTATGTATAGCACCAGCACCCACCAGTGCCCGAAAGTGGTGGTGAGGAGGAGATAAGGGTCCACGGCCTCTTCTCCCATGAATTCCTTGAGCTGCATGTCGGCCCAGAAGTGTGTGAGGTGGAATGCCAGGAATCCGAGCACGATGATGCCCAGGACAATCATGTTCTTGGAAGCCCATGAGTCGGCCTTGGCCTTGCTGGATACCTTGTAGCGGAAGTATCCTCCGCGGGTATCGAGGTTGTGCAGTGTGAGGATTATGGCGTAGATGATATGGATAATGAAGCCCAGTGCAAGTACCGGGACCATGATAGTCACTATAGGGAGCGACATGAATTCACATCCCATGGCGAACAGTCCGTCTTCCGCCCCGAAGTTGCCGGTGAACGAATCTATGATGGAGAATGAGTTGATGGTAAGGTGCAGCAGGAGAAAGATGATGAGGAACAGTCCGCTGATACTCATTATAAGTTTCTTGCCGATGGAAGATGTAAAAATGTTTGCCATATCAATATCAGTATCCTAAAATTTCGTTTCAGACTTCAGATGTGCAAAGATATATTCTTTCTTGCAAGTTTCATAATAAAATGATACTTTTGTTTGCGTAAAAATTTCAGGACAAATATTATTATAAATGTATAGGAGAGTATTGCTGAAACTCAGCGGGGAAAGCCTCGGCGGGCCCTCGGGCAAAGGCATAAGCGAGGATATGCTCGCCGCGTACGCGGAAGAGATAGCGGCGGCAGTCAGGGCCGGCCTGCAGGTGGCCATAGTCATCGGCGGCGGAAACATCTTCAGGGGCCTGTCCGGTACGGGCAAGGGCTTCGACCGGGTGAACGGGGACAAGATGGGGATGCTTGCCACTGTCATCAATTCCCTCGGGCTTGCGATGGCCCTGCGTTCCGCCGGGGTGGAGGCAGAAGTCTTCACTGCCACGCCCATGATGCCTGTCGCAAGGTACTACATGAGGGACGATGCCGTGTCCTTCATGGAGAAGGGCGGGGTTTCCCTTATTGCCGGAGGCACCGGTAACCCGTTCTTCACGACGGATTCCGGAGCCGCGCTCAGGGCTCTCGAGACAGGTGCGGACGCCCTCCTTAAAGGCACGAGGGTGGACGGGGTATATACGGCGGACCCGGAGAAGGACCCTTCGGCCGTGAAATACGACGAGCTCACCTTCGACAAGGCCCTTGAGGAGCATCTGAAGGTGATGGACCAGACGGCCTTTGCCCTGTGCCGGGACGGGAATATGCCTATTGTCGTCTTCGACATGAACACCAGGGGCAACCTGCTGCGCCTGATAAGGGGTGAGAAGGTCGGCACCCTGGTACACAACGGCTGAAAAGCCTCACGACAAGAAGAACAAAATTCCAGTATTATGATAGACAAAGCAAAAGAAATCGTTTCTTCAGCCAAGTCCAAGATGGCGGACGCTGTGAAATTCCTTGAGGAAGATGTCAAGACTTACAGGGCAGGCAAGGCCAACCCTCTTATCTTCAACAATGTCCTGGTGGACTACTACGGGACCCCGACACCTGTGCCGCAGGTGGCTTCGGTGACAACCCCTGACGCCAAGACCATTGTAATCCAGCCGTGGGAGAAGAAGATGATACCTGTGATAGAGAAGGCCATAATGGATGCCAACATCGGCCTTACCCCGCAGAACAACGGCGAGACGGTGAGGTGCTCTGTCCCGCCTCTTACCGAGGACAGGAGGAAGGAGCTCATAAAGAAGGTGAAGTCTGCCGGGGAGAACACCAAGGTGGTAGTGAGGAATGCGCGCCGCGATGCAATCGACGCCCTGAAGAAAGCCCAGAAGGAAGGTCTTCCTGAAGATGCGGAAAAGGATTTCGAGCAGAATGTGCAGAAAGAGACCGACGCCTTTGTGAAGAAGATCGACGAGATTGTGACCGCCAAGGAGAAGGAGATCCTGACCGTCTGAACGGGGCGGTGATGAAAAGCCGTTGACCTGCAGACAACAGGAAGCCCTATTGACTATATCTCCGGCTACCCCCGTGGTGCTGCTGGAGCATGACTCCGGGCCAGCAAGGACGGTAAGTCCGGTGGTGCTTCTGCGGAAAGGCGAAAATTTGAAAAAAATCAAACAGTTTCTGAATATTACAGGAAATTTTTTTGTACATTTGTCCTGATGATGAATGCCGGTACCCCGGAAAGGCCCGGCATGATCCAGGAAAGAAGACTACTGATGAATATACGATTTAGCGCATACGGTTATTTTTATTTCTATTTTCCAGAAGGATGATAGCCGGACGTCGCGTATATTTACAATAATAAGGTAAGAAGTGTTATTGGAGCTGTCCGGAACCGAACCGGGCAGCTCTTTTTTATGGCTTTTTTGAAGGAATATGGATTCGGCAGGAAAAAACACGAGAAGGGTTGCGATACAGGGATATTCAGGGTGTTTCCACGAGCAGGCGGCCAGGCTTTTCTACGGCAGGCTCGACGGGAGTACGCCTGACATTGTGGAGTGCGCCACGTTCGACGACCTGTACAAGTCACTGGACGCGGGCAAGGCTGACGCGGCCATCATGGCGATAGAGAATACGGTCTCGGGAGGACTTCTCCCGAATTTCGAGCTCCTGAGGAAGTACAATGTCAAGATAAAGGGGGAAGTCTTCCTCCGCATCCAGCAGAACCTCATGGCCCTGCCGGGACAAAAGATAGAGGACATAAAGGAGGTGAGGACGCACTACATGGCGATAAACCAGACCAGGCCCTTCTTCCAGTCCTGCCCGTGGATAAGGCTCGTGGAGTCGGAAGACACGGCCAAGAGCGCGGCGGACATTGCCGAGGGGCAGTGCCGTGGAGTGGGGGCGGTGGCTTCCCTGCTGGCGGCAGAACTCTACGGGCTCGAGGTGCTGAAAGAGAGCATCGAGACATACAAGCAGAATTTCACGAGGTTCCTTATCCTGGACGACGGGATAGTGGTCCCGAAGGAGAAGGTGAACAAGGTGTCCATGTGCTTCACTCTGCCGCACAAGTCCGGTTCGCTGGCCCAGGTGCTGACAATCCTTTCGTTCTATGACATGAACCTGACGAGGATACAGTCGCTCCCGATCCCAGGGAAGACCTGGCAGTATTTCTTCTATGCCGACATAAAGTTCGACAGCTATCTCCGGTACAGCCAGGCCATCTCTGCGGTGAGGCCGCTGATGGATGACCTGAATATCCTGGGGGAATATGAGTGCGGGGTGTGACAGCGGCCTGCATAGCCGTGGATGCCGGATGCGGGTACCCCGGAGGGATTTCCGGTGCGGAACCGCCGTTTGACGGAAAGACAGGGATAATAAAAAAGGATAAGACTATGATTATAAGACCTGCAGAAAGGACGGGATCAGTCCAGGAGTACTATTTCTCCCGTAAACTGAAGGAAATTGACAGGATGAATGCCGGGAGGGAGGCTTCCGGACAGGACAGGATCATCAATCTTGGCATAGGCGCGCCGGACGGCATGCCTCCGGCTGCCGCGATAGAGGCTTTGAGGGAGGCGGCTGCCATGCCGGGCAACCATGCCTATCAGAGCTATGTCGGGATTCCGCAGCTTCGCCAGGCTTTCGCTGACTGGTATTCAAGATATTATCATGTCCGCCTGGACCCTGGAAAGGAGATACAGCCCCTCGTGGGGTCGAAGGAGGGGATCCTGCTTGTATCCCTCGCCTTCCTGGACAAGGGTGACAAGGTCCTTGTGCCGGACCCGGGTTATCCGACCTATTCGTCGGCCTCAGCCCTGGCCGAGGCCGAGATTGTGCCCTACGACCTTCTGGAGGACCGTGGGTGGCAGCCGGATTTCGACGCCCTCGAGAAGATGGACCTTTCCGGGGTGAAGATAATGTGGACAAATTACCCGAACATGCCTACCGGGGCTCCGGCGACGGAGGAGCTCTATGCCAGGCTGGTGGATTTCGGGCGCAGGCACGGCATCCTGATATGCAATGACAATCCATACAGCTTCATATTGAACGACAAGCCTCTTTCCATACTCTCTGTCCCGGGTGCCATGGAATGTTGTCTGGAGCTGAACTCGTTGAGCAAGGCACACAATATGTCCGGCTGGCGTATAGGGATGGTGGCGGCCGAGGCCGGGGTCATCTCCGAGATACTCAAGGTGAAGAGCCAGATGGATTCCGGGATGTTCAGGCCACTGCAGCTCGCTGCGGTGGAGGCCCTCTCCCAGGGCCCGGAGTGGTTCGAGGCCCTGAATGCCGGGTACCGGGAACGCAAGGTGCTGGCGGGCAGGATTTTCGACATCATAGGGGCGGAATACGACAGGAACAGCAGCGGCATGTTCCTTTGGGGCAAGGTCTCCCCGGACTGCAGGCTCCTGCAGGGAGGGACTTCCGGAGCATCCATTGGGGAGGCGGTCTCGGACAGGATACTGTACGGTGCCGGCGTGTTCATCACCCCCGGGTTCATTTTCGGGAAGAACGGCCGGGATTACATCAGGATTTCCCTTTGCGCGAAGCCGGAAGTTCTCGAGGCTTCTGCAGGGAAGATCTTGGGGCTGATGGAGAAGGAGGGGACATTGCCTGACAGGGGATAGGAAGAAACTGCCGCGGGAGTCTCGGTAAGGCTCTTGCGGGAAAAAGGATACAGTATGAAGACTGGAATAATAGGCCTGGGGCTGATAGGCGGCTCCATGGCCATCGACTTGAAAAGGAAAGGCTTCGCCGACGAGATAATCGGGGTCGAGGCGGACAGGGTGAATGCCGCCGCTGCCTTGAACATGGGCCTGGCGGACAGGCTCGTGACCCTGGAGGAGTGCGTGGCGGAAAGCGACCTTGTGGTGCTGGCGGTCCCTGTCGGGGCTGCGGTGAAAATGCTTCCGGAGATACTGGATATGTTCTCGGCGGAGGACAGGCGGTCCGCTCCGTGCAGGAAGACCCTGATTGACGTGTGCTCCACGAAGGAACAGCTGGCCAAGATCTCGCATTACCACCCCATGAGGCAGCGCTATGTGGCTACGCATCCCATGGCAGGGACGGAATATTCCGGTCCATGGGCCGCCATGCCTGGGCTGTTCGACGGGAAGGCCTGCATAATATGCAACCAGGAGGAATCTGACCCGGCGTCTGTGCATCTCGTGGAGAAAATGTATGACTGCCTGAACATGAGGCCGATATACATGAATGCCTCGAGCCATGACGTACATGCGGCCTATGTCTCCCACATCTCGCACATTACTTCCTTCGCCCTGGCCCTGACGGTGCTTGACAAGGAGAAAAACGAGAAGCATATCTTCGATCTTGCCTCGGGAGGTTTCTCCTCCACTGTACGTCTTGCCAAGAGCAACGCAGACATGTGGGTGCCCATCTTCTCCCAGAACAGGGAGAACCTGCTCCGTGTAATGGATACCTATATCGAGAAGATGGAGGCCTTCCGCAAGGCGATAGACGAATTCGATGAAGACGGCATAAGGACGCTGATCACTGATGCCAACAGGATAAAGAGAATAATCAGATAAAACGGACTACGATATGGAAAAGAAACTAGACATTATCCCTCTGAAGGAGTGGAACCTGTTCAACCTGTTCAATGAAAAGCGCCCCCTGCTCATAGCCGGGCCGTGCAGCGCGGAATCCGAAATTCAGATAATGGAGACGGCCAGAGGCCTTAAATCCATGGGCGTAAGCGTGTTCCGTGCGGGGATATGGAAGCCGCGCACTCACCCTAACACTTTCGAGGGCGTCGGGACTCCGGGGCTGAAGTGGATGCAGAGGGTGAAGAACGAGCTCGGCATGAAGATTTGTACCGAGGTGGCGAGCGAGAAGCACATCTTCGACTGCATGAAATTCGGTGTGGACATGGTATGGATAGGGGCCAGGACCACGGCGAACCCTTTCCTTGTGCAGGAAATAGCCGATGCCCTCAAGGATACGGATATCCCTGTGCTGGTAAAGAATCCGGTGAATCCGGACCTGGACTTGTGGATAGGCGCCCTGGAGAGGCTGAACCAGGCCGGGGTGAAGAAGCTCGGGGTCATTCACCGGGGCTTCTCCACGTCGGAGAAGATACTCTACAGGAACAGGCCTGACTGGCAGATTGCCATAGAGTTGAGGACCCGTTACCCTGAACTGCCTTTCTTCTGCGACCCGAGCCACATGGGTGGGGCGAAGGAGTATATACAGGAAATCTCCCAGACCTCCCTCGACCTGGGGCTCGACGGTCTCATGATTGAGTCCCATTGCGACCCTACCTGCGCATTGAGCGATGCCCGGCAGCAGCTGACCCCGAAGGAGCTTGAAGAGATGATGCAGCACCTGACTGTGAGGGAGAACGACTCCGACAGCCCTGAATACAGGGAGAACATACACCAGTTGAGGGCAAAGATAGATGTCATAGATGACAGCCTGCTCTACCTCTTGAGCTCGAGGATGGATATAAGCCGCCAGATAGGTGAGTACAAGAAGGAGAACAATATCGCCATACTGCAGACTTCACGCTGGGACTCCATCCTGGAGAAGGTCGTGGCCCGCGGAGCTGAACTCGGGCTTCCGGAAAAGTTCCTCTCCACCGTGTTCAACGCCATACATGACGCATCCGTGCAGGTCCAGAACAGTATACTTACAGAAGATTCTCCAAAAGATTCCGGAAAATAGCGTCCTCCTCCTCTGTGAGGAATTCGGCTTCTATAGGTACCTGGAACATTCTTTTCTTGAGTGTTCCGGGTATTTTTTCCATGTCCGAGAGCCGCTGGCTGTCCTTTTCCGTGGTGACGAGGATGGCGGTGGGCTCGCTCTCGGCCGCCCCGAGTATCATCCTTATGTCGGATTCGTTGAACCTGTGGTGGTCGCTGAAGGTCAGGTGGCCTGATATCTTGTATTTTCCCGACAGGAAAGCCATTAGAGGCGTGTCGTCGGCTATCCCGGTGAATACTATGGCCCTGGGGGCATAGACATAATGCTGGTCACCCTCCGGGAAGACGGGTGCCGGGTCCCTGTAGCGGATGGTCGAGAAGAGCAGGGTCTGTTTCCTGCCGGCGGATGTGGTCCCCTGCATCGTGCCGGGATCGAAATCCTTCAGGCCCAGGGACTCCGCCCACTCTGCC
>JADIMQ010000072.1 GCA_017694655.1 Candidatus Cryptobacteroides merdigallinarum | reverse complement strand
ATGGGGGTGGCGCCCCTTGAAAAGGGGCTGTCGCCACAGCGACTGGGGTTTAAGATAATTGGATTTCGAGGGAGCAGGACGGAAGTCCTGCGACGAGCCCCAGCGAGGGGCAAATGGGGTGGCGCCCCTAGAAAAGGGGCTGTCGCCATAGCGACTGGGGTTTAAGATAATTGGATTTCGAAGAAATCCTTAACGACTGTTCGACGAATTCCCTAGTCTTGAGCAACATAAATTCGTCGAACTGACGTTAATCTGGAAAATCGTCAATATTTCGAAAACAACTTCTAATTTTGTCCGGAAAACCAGGGCGTGACGGCCGGCGGCCTGTCCGCGCCCGCATACATTATTATGCAGACATGACGAGAAAACCAGACCTGATACCGCATCTGCATCCCGGGAAGACCGAGGCGGGATGCGACGAAGCCGGGAGGGGCCCCCTTGCCGGTCCTGTATATGCAGCAGCCGTCATCCTTCCGGAAGACTTCCGCCATCCCCTGCTCGACGACTCCAAGAAGATGACCGGTAAGTCGAGGGAGATATTGAGGGAAGTCATAGAAAGGGAGGCGGTGGCTTTTTCCGTACAGGCGGTGGACGCCGCGGAGATAGACAGTCTCAACATACTGAACGCCTCCATTGCCGGAATGCAGCGTGCCGTCATGCGCCTTGCCCGAAAGCCGGACTATCTCCTGATAGACGGCAACCGTTTCTATCCGTTTTCCCGGATAGCCTCCCTGGCAAGGTCCCTCCAGGGGGAGACATTGCATTGCCCGGACGTGGGACAGGACCTCTCCGTCTACGACAGCATCCCCTTCACCTGTGTCGTGAAAGGTGACGGGAAATACGCCTCCATAGCGGCGGCCTCCGTTCTTGCCAAGACCTGCAGGGACGAATTCATGAGGAAAATCGCCGAGGAATACCCTGAATACGGATGGGACAGGAACATGGGCTACCCTACCCGGGAGCACATAGAAGCCATAAGGAAATACGGCCTTACACCTTACCACCGCCGGAGTTTCCGTCCGAAGGAGCTCGAGCCGGCCCTGTGGTGAGCCTCCCGGAAAAAGGCCTGGAAGAATCTTCCGGAAAATTTAAACGGCTTCCCATATTTAAAAAAATCAAAACAGTTCCTACCTTTGTCGGCTGGATTATAACAAATACGATAAATGAAAAAGATCTTGACAATCGCAGCGCTCGCACTGTCGTTCATGCCTGCAAGGGCGGACGAAGGGATGTGGATGCTTCCGCTGCTTGAGAAAATGAACATCGGAACGATGCAGGACCTGGGGTGCAGGCTTTCCGCTGACCGTATCTACAGTATAAACCATTCTTCCCTCAAGGATGCCGTGGTACAGTTCGGCGGAGGGTGTACAGGGGAAATCGTCTCGGACAAGGGGCTTCTGCTGACAAACCACCACTGCGGCTATGCCAGCATCCAGAAGCTCAGCACGGTGGAGCATGACTATCTCACGGACGGCTACTGGGCAATGGACAGGAGCGAAGAACTGCCTGTAGAGGGCCTTACGGTGACATTCCTGGAAAGCATGACCGACGTTACGGACCAGATCCGGAAGATAGAGAAGAAGGTACGCAAGGAATTCAGGGACAGCTCGTGTGTGGACGACAAGGTGGCCGAGGCTATCGACGATGCCGTCTCGGACATGGTAGAGAAGGCCGAGAAGGAGAATCCCTTCTGCACGGCAACGGTAATGCCGTTCTACGACACGAACGTATGGTACCTGATAGTCAGCAAGGAATTCAAGGATATCCGCTTCGTGGGCGCACCGCCTTCCTCCATAGGCAAGTTCGGCGCGGACACGGACGACTGGATGTGGCCGAGGCATACGGGCGACTTCTCCATATTCAGGGTATATGCCGACAAGGACAACAACCCTGCGGAGTATTCCGAGGACAATGTCCCGTACACCCCGGAGGAGCACCTGCGGATTTCCCTCGGGGGCGTCAGGGAAGGTGACTATACCATGATAATGGGCTACCCCGGAAGGACTACAAGGTTCCAGACTTCCCCGGAGCTCGAGCTTCAGTTGAAGCTCAACGACATAAGGATAGCCGCCAGGACCATCAGGCAGGACATCCTCATGGAAGATATGCTTTCCGACCCGGCCATAAGGATAAAGTATGCCAGCAAGTATGCCTCTTCTTCGAACGGATGGAAGAAATGGCAGGGCATGAAGCTGGCTTTCGGCAAGCTCGATGTCATCGGCCGTGCCGTGCAGGAGGAGGAAGATTTCGGGAACTGGGTAGCCGGGAAGAAGAGCCGTACGGAGAAATACGGGAGCGCCCTCGCCGACATAAGGGCCGGAGTCGAGGAAGGCACCGGGCCGAATGTAGGATATGTGACCGCCACGGAATCCATCTACCGCATAGAACTGCAGCAGATGGCCTCGAGGATGGGCAGCCTGTTCCGGACGGCCATAGGCAAGGAGACGGCGAAAGATACCCTGGAGGCCCTGGAGACGGCATACGGCCAGATGCTTCCGCTTTACAAGGATTATTCGGTCATGACCGACAGGAAGGTGGCAGTCGCCATGCTGGAATATTTCAGGGACAACGCACCTGCGGAAATGTCCGGAGTCGCGGAGGATTTCCTCGGCATGGATGTGGAGGCCTATGTGGACTCCCTGTTTTCAGTGAGTGTCTTCGTTTCCCCTGAAAAACTGAAGGAAGCCATTGAGAAAGGTGGCTGGGAGGCCGTTGAGAAGGATCCGGCAAGCATTCTCGCCGGAAAGGTGAACAAGATTGTCCTTTCGCAGTATCCTGCCCTGATCCAGAGCGACCTGGCCCTGTCCAAGGGCCGTAAAGCCTATACCGGGGGCCTGCTCGAGTGGCATAAGGGAGAACCGTCATATCCTGACGCCAATTTCACCATGAGGCTCACATACGGTACAGTGAAAGGCTATTCACCGAAGGACGCAGTCATATACAGGTACTACACCACCCTTGACGGGGTCATGGAGAAGGAGGATCCGGACAACTGGGAATTCGTGGTCCCGGAAAAGCTGAAGGCCCTCTACGAGGCCAGGGATTTCGGCCCTTATGCCATGCCTGACGGGAAGATGCCTGTAGCCTTCCTGTCGAACAACGACATTACCGGCGGAAATTCAGGAAGTCCTGTGCTCAATGCCGACGGGGACCTGCTCGGGCTTGCCTTCGACGGCAATTGGGAGTCGATGAGCAGTGACGTCATGTTCGAGCCGGATCTCCAGAGGTGCATAAATGTGGATATCCGTTATGTCCTTTTCATCATAGACAAGTTCGGAGGAGCCGGCTGGCTTCTTGACGAGATGGATATCGTTTATCCGGAGGAGGACGTGGCCGCCTCCGGTGAATGAACTATACAGGGAGCAGGAAAAGATGAAACAGAATGAAGTAATGAAGATGCTCTACGATGTGCAGCATCCGGCCAAAGGCGACAGGAACATCGTGGAGCTTGGAATGGTGGACAAGGTGGAGATAGAGGGGAACAAGGTGACTGTCACCCTTGCTTTCCCGAAGCACCGGGACCCTCTTGCGGAGTACCTCATAGGAAGCACCAAGGCAGCCCTGATAAGGCATATCCCGGGGGTCGAGGCGGAAGTCAGGACCATAGTCAGGGAGGAGTCCGCCAGGAAACCGGCCGGGCTGGACCTCGGCCTGGAAGAGCTTGCCGGAGTAAAGCATATCATAGCAGTGGCTTCCGGTAAAGGCGGTGTCGGGAAATCCACCGTCGCTGTAAACCTTGCCGTCGCCCTGGCCCGGCTCGGGTACAGGACCGGACTGGCTGACGCCGATGTGTACGGGCCGTCCGTGCCGAAGATGACAGGGACGGAGAACGAGGTCCCGGAAGCATTCCGTGACGGGGACAAGGAAGTCATAATGCCCCTCGAGAAATACGGGGTGAAGTGGATGTCGATAGGATATTTCGCCAAGCCGGAGCAGGCCCTGATCTGGAGGGGCCCTATGGCTTGCAATGCCCTCAAGCAGATGATCCTGCAGGTCAGGTGGGGGGAGCTGGACTTTCTCCTGATAGACATGCCGCCAGGGACAGGTGACATCCATATCAGCCTGGTGCACGACATTCCTCTTACCGGAGCCGTGATAGTCAGCACACCGCAGGCTGTCGCCCTTGCCGACGTGGAGAAGGGCGTGAACATGTTCCGCAACGAGCATATCAACAAGCCTATCCTTGGCCTTGTGGAGAACATGGCCTGGTTCACTCCTGCGGAGCTTCCGGAAAACAGATACTATATCTTCGGAAAGGACGGCGGGGCGAAGATGGCGGAAAAGTACGGGATACCCCTCCTCGGGCAGATACCACTTGTCCAGGACATACGTGAGTCCGGGGACAATGGCGAGCCTGTTGCCTTGTCCTCGAGGCCGGACGGGGAGGCATTCGTGCTCCTGGCGGACAGCCTTGCCTCAAAAGTATAGGAATCCTGCCTTGTCCGGAGAAATCATATGCAAGATTTTTTATAATGCGGATTTATATTCTTGTGAGGCCGGGACCCATTTCTCCGCGGGTTCCGGTTTCATGAACAAATGGAAATATTATGAGAAAATTTTGCAGATCCATCATTTTTGCAGGTGCGGTAATGCTGTCGCTCCCTGTGCTCCAGTCCTGTCTCAATGACAGCGACTATGACTATGATTATTCCTACTGGTATCCTGACGCCATTGTCACGGTGAAGCCGGTGACCGGGGAAGGCAGCGATTATTTCTATTTCCAGCTGGATGACAACACGAAGCTCTGGCCTCTTGACAACGAAAGCCTGCCTTACGGTGAAAAGGAAGTCCGCGCTTTCGTGAAGTACGTTGAGACGGACATGCCGGCCGGCGTGGACGGGAGCGTCTACGACAAGGCTGTCCAGATAAGCTGGATGGACAGTATCCTGACGAAGAAGGCTGTCCCTGCCCCGCAGGACGTCGACGAAGCCGAGATCGACCGTACTTACGGAGATGACCCTGTCGAGATATTCAGGGACTGGACAGTCGTGGAGGACGGTTATTTCACCATACACTTCAATACGGGATGGGGCTCATCCAATATCAAACATCAGGTCAACCTTATTACAGGACTGAACCCGGATGACCCATATGAGGTTTATTTCAAGCACAATGCACACGGGGACATCTCATCCGTAGCAGGTGACGGCATCGTGGCTTTCCGCCTGGACGGACTCCCGGACACCGGAGGGGAAACTGTAAAGATGACCTTGAGGTTCGACTCGCCGTCAGGGGAGAAGACCGCACAGTTCGACTACCGTACCCGGGTGGATTGAGACCTGGTTTAAACAGTCGGAACGACTTTAATGCAGAAGACACCGGAACAGATACTTGCAGAAGAACTGGCAAAGGGAGACCGTCAGGCAATGAAAGACCTGTACGGTCTCTATTCCGGTTATCTCCATACGATATGTTCAAGATATATTACAGACAGGGACGCCGTGCGTGATGTCCTTCAGGACAGTTTCGTGAAGATCTTCTCTTCCGTGGACAAGTTCCGCTACAGGGGAAAAGGATCCCTGAAGGCGTGGATGGGGAAGATTGTCGTGAACCAGTCCCTGAAGTATCTGCAGAAAGCCGTGAAGACGGATTTCATCGTACATCCCGAAGTCCTGCCGGACATCCCGGAAGACTCCGACGAAAGCCCGGTCCTCGCAAATATACCGCAGCCGGTGATATATGAAATGATACGGCGGCTGCCTGACGGCTACAGGACTATTTTCAACCTTTACGTCTTCGAGGACAAGAGCCATAAGGAAATTGCCTCCATGCTGGGGATAAAGGAGAATTCTTCCGCCTCCCAGCTGCACAGGGCCAAGGCAATGCTTGCAAAATGGATAAATGAATACAGGGAAAAAACAGGAGCGTCGCAATGAAAGAAGGCTGGAAAAAAGAATTCAGGGACAGTCTGTCCGGTTATTCGGAGCCGGCTCCGGAAGGCCTCTTCGAGGATATAATGGCCTCGTATGAGGCTGCGTCGGCCAAAAGCAGGGACAGGCGCCGTGTCCTTGCGGTCATTCTCCCGGGACTTGCAGCGGCTGCCGCAATTACCGTTGCCGTTATCTTCGGAGATGGCCGCAGAGGGAATGTGCCGGAAACCTCCGGGACGCAGGAAGATACCTACCTGCTTGCAGAGACGGGGGACAGGACTGTACAGGGGGACGCCGGCGTGCCGGCGGAGGCCGGGAGCATACAGGAAATGCCTTATCCTCCCGAGTACCGCGGAGGGGAGCCCGACCACACTTCCGGCACGTCTTCAGTGCCCGTGAATCTTCCTGACGAGGACAGGCGCATGGACGTGAAAACCCCGGTCTCCATCCCTTCTGGAACGGAAGAAGTCTACAGTGAGGAAGATCCAGCTCCGGACACCGGGCATTCCGGGACCGTCTCCGGGCAGGAAGAATCCGGCCAGGTGGACATAATCCCGCAGGACCCGTATGACTGGCAGCATATCCTCCTGGCAGAAAATGACAGGCCAGCACGGAAGCACGGCACATCATTCAACATCTATGCTTCCGGATTGTCCGGGGGCGGGTCTTCCCACACAGGCTACAGCAGCCCTGTGAGAGCGGCCGCCATGGTGCCGATGAGCTACGGCGACAATTCTCTGGCCGGTATAATGGCATTAAACAGGACGAAGGATGTCAGCACCGACTACGAGCATTTCCTGCCCCTGAGGGTAGGCCTCACCTTTTCCTACTGGCTTACGCCCCGCTGGAGCATAGAGACGGGCCTTACATATTCCTGGCTTCTTTCGAAGTCGAGGACCGGCAGCGACTCGTATTACGTCGATTCACGGCAGGAACTCCATTATCTTGGGATACCGCTGAACATAAGCTATAATGTCTGGGACAGCCGGTGGTTGAGGGTGTACTTCTCTGCCGGGGGAATGCTTGAGAAATGCGTAGGGGGAAGCTTCAGGAGCGACTTTGTCTACAGCAACGATATCCGGGACCGCGATTCCGGGGATCTCATGGTCCGGCCTCTCCAGTGGTCGTGCTCGGCCTCCGCCGGTATTCAGGTCAACCTCTCCAGCCTGCTCGGCATCTACCTTGAACCAGGTGCCTCCTACCATTTCAGGAACGGTTCAGATATCGAGTCTGTCTATTCGGAGCACCCTTTCAACTTCAACCTCAACCTGGGCCTGCGCTTCTCCTTCAGGTAACTCACCGCGGCCGGATCTGGCCGTCGCCGGTGATGACGTATTTGTAGGTGTTGAGTTCCGGGAGGGCCATCGGGCCGCGGGCGTGGAGCTTCTGGGTGCTGATGCCTATCTCGGCTCCGAAACCGAACTGGGCACCGTCGGTGAATGCGGTGGACACATTCGCGTACACGCAGGCGGCGTCCACCTGCCGGAGGAAGAGGTCCACCGTCTCCTGGTTCTCCGAGATTATTGCCTCGCTGTGTCTGGAGGAATAGCGGGCGATATGTTCCAGGGCCTCCTTCAGGCTGTCCACGGTCTTTATCGCCATCCTGTAGGACAGGAACTCGGTGCCGAAGCTCCCGGCGTCGGCATGCTCGAGCAGTTCGGAAGGATAGTTCCCTTCCAGGGCGGCGAAAGCCGGTTCATCGGCGTAGATCACCACGTCCGACTCACTGAGCCCGCAGCAAAGACCGGCCAGGTCGAAAAGCCTGTCCTTGTGGACGATGAGGCAGTCCAGTGCATTGCAGACGCTGACCCTGCGGGTCTTTGCATTGTTCACTATGGCGGCACCCTTGCCCAGATCCCCGTCCTTGTCGAAATAGGTATGGCAGATCCCCGCCCCGGTCTCTATGACAGGAACCTTGGCATTCTCCCTCACGAAGTCTATGAGACCCCTGCTGCCGCGCGGAATTACCAGGTCCACATCCCCGACGGCTCCCAGCAGGGCTGCGGTGGACTCGCGTCCGGAAGGCAGGAGGGTCACCATGTTCTCGTCGAGCCCGTGTTCCCGGAGGACGGAGCGTATAAGGGAAACGATGGCACTGTTCGAGCAGGCTGCATCGCTGCCTCCTTTCAGGACACATGCGTTCCCGGACTTCAGGCAGAGGGACACCACATCGAAACTCACGTTGGGCCGGGCCTCGTATATGATGCCGACCACCCCGAAAGGTACGCTTACCTTCCTTATCTTCATGCCGTTGGGCCGGATTGTCTCGTTCAGGACCCTGTCCCTCGGCGAAGGCAGGCCGGCGACATTCCTCATGTCCGAGGCTATGCCCCCGAGTCTCCTGACGTCCAGCTTGAGCCTGTCGTACATCGGGTCGTCGGGGGACATCCTGCCGAGATCTTCGGCATTGGCCTGGAGGAGTTCGCCGGCGTGCATGGCTATCCTGTCCGCCAGGGAAAGCAGGACGCCGGAAATCTTTCCGTCATCGGTCATGGCCAGTTCTGCGGCGGCGGTACGTGCCGCCAGGAACATCGCTCTGTAGTCTGTCTTGGTGCTCATCATCTTGTTCCTTGTATGTCTTCGGGTGATTCGGTGAATTCAATATACAGATAGTCATAATGTATGAGGGGCTTCCGTCCTTTCTGTCCTATGCTTTCAGCTGCTTTCGCGCTTCCGGCGGATACTTTCCCAACCCCAGCCGTATGTCCGTCCGGGGCTATGATCTTCACGATGTCCCCCTTCTCGAACTCTCCCGACACGGAAGTAACCCCCACCGGGAGCAGGCTCGATGCGCGGGTGCCTGTCAGGGCCCTGTAGGCGCCTTCGTTGATGCGGATTTCCCCTTTGGCGAACCCGTCCGAATGCGCTATCCATTTCTTTATGTGCGATATAGGACGTTCGGACGGCAGGAACCTGGTGCATCTCACCGGCCCCTCCCTGTCTGTCAGGACCCCGTAGAGGATTCCCTCCTGCTTCCCGTTGGCAATCACTACCTCTATCCCTTCATCTGCCACCTTGGTGGCTATCCTGTATTTCGTAAGCATTCCGCCGCGGCCGAACGAGGACTTCCCGGAAGCTATGCAGCCCGAGATATTCTCCCCAGGACGCACTTCAGGGATGATTTCCGATGAGGGGTTCCCGGGAGGCCCGTCATATATCCCGTCCACATTGCTCAGGATAACCAGGCACCCGGCATCCATCATTGATGCCACCATGCCGGAAAGTTCATCGTTGTCCGTGAACATGAGCTCCGTGACCGAGATGGTGTCGTTCTCGTTGACCACCGGAATCACCCCGTTCCCGAGCATCGTGTCCATGCAGTTCATCTGGTTGAGGTAATGGTCCCTGGTCGAAAGGCTTTCCTTCGTCGTGAGTACCTGGCCGCATATTATCCCGTGCCTGGAGAAAAGCTCGCAGTAGCTGTTTATCAGACGGGCCTGGCCCACGGAGGAGTAAAGCTGCCTGGCAGAGACCGCATCCAGCCTCCTGTGCCCGGAAATCACCGATTTCCCGGAAGCCACGGCTCCGGAGGAGACGAGAATCACCTCCATGCCGAGCCGCATGAGCCCGGCTATCTGGTCGACAATCCTCTGCATGGCTTCCAGGTCCAGGCTCCCGTCGCCTTTCGTCAGGACATTGCTGCCCACCTTCACTACTGCCCTTTTGTATCTTGCCTGCATCATCCCTGTATCCATTACCGCATACTGTGCAGAAGCCCCTCGAGTACGGCCTTGGAGAAGCCGTGTTCCTCCATGGCGGAGAGCCCCCTGAAGGTATATCCGCCCGGTGTCGTCACCTTGTCTATCTCTGTCCCGGGCATGGTCCCGTTGGCCTGCATCAGGGCGAGTGCCCCTTCCACAGTCTTCATGACTATCCTGCGCGATTCTTCCGCACTGAAACCTATCTCCACCCCGCCTTTGATGGCCGCGTCGATGTATTTCAGGGCGTAGGCTATCCCGCAGGAGGCCAGGGCTGTGCCTGCCGGCATCATTTCCTCTGGTACCTCTATTACCTCCCCCATGCTCCCGAAGAGGCGGCCGACCTCCGCTGCAGTCTCGTCATCCACCCCGTCCCGTGCAATGAAGGTGGTGCTTTTCCCGAGGGCGATTGCGGTGTTCGGTATTATCCGGAGCAGGGCAGGGGCTGCGGAGAACATCTCCTTCATCTCCCTGAAGCTGACCCCGGCCACCACCGAGGCTACCGTGCACCGGCCGTAGTCTGTCACTCCCCTTATTTCCCCGATGACATCCTTTATCTGCCATGGCTTCACGGCAATGACCACAAGGTCCGCCCCGGCAGCCGCAGCGGCGTTGTCGGTCGTGCCGCATATCCCGGGATTTGCGGCTTTCACCCTGTCCACCGTCTCCTGTGTCCTGGCTGTCACGGTAATCCTTCCCGGACTGAATTCCGGGTTCCGGAATATGCCGCCGGCAATCGCTCCTCCCATGTTGCCGGCCCCGATTATACATATCCTGTCTATCGCTCCCATATAATGTCGGAAATTTTAGAATCTGCTTGACCGGATTATCAGGCGGCGCCGCCCCTGTCTTTCAGGTATTGCCTGAAATCTTCGAAGGAGGCGGAGATCTTTATCGACTTTTTCTCCCTGTCCATGAAATTCTTCAGTTTCGCAGGCATGGCCGTTTCAATCCCGAGGATATCGTCCACAGTATCCTTGAATTTCGCCGGGTGGGCGGTCTCGAGGAATACACCGGTCTCCTCCGGGGCTATGCTGTCCGCGAGGCCCTGGTATCCGCAGGCCCCGTGGGGGTCGAGGATATAGCCGCAGTCCCTGTAGACCGAGGCTATCGTGTGCCTTATGTCACTGTCGGTGTAGCTGCAGCCGGAAATGTCCTTGCGCACCGCCTCCACCGAACCGCCGTACAGGTCCATTATCCTTGCGAAGTTGCTCGGGTCCCCCACGTCCATGGCGTTGGCTATGGTCCTGACGGAGGCGCGTGGAGTGTAGACTCCGGTCTTCAGGTACTCGAGGAAGACGTCGTTGCGGTTGTTGGCCGCAATGAACCTTTTCACCGGCAGGCCCATCCGCGCTGCGACAAGACCGGCCGTGAGATTGCCGAAATTGCCGCTCGGTACGCTGAATACCAGGTTCCCGGCAAGCCCTTCCCTCTGCAGCCGGGCGTATGCGTTGAAATAATAGAATGCCTGGGGCAGGAATCTCGCCACGTTTATGGAATTCGCCGAGGTCAGGGTAAGGATGCTGTTCAGCTCCGCATCCATGAAGGCGGTTTTCACGAGCCTCTGGCAGTCGTCGAAGCTGCCCGCGACCTCGAGGGCTGTGATGTTCTGCCCGAGGGTGGTGAATTGTTTTTCCTGTATCTCGCTGACTTTCCCTTCCGGGTACAGGACTATGACGTCGATGCCCTCAACCCCGAGGAAGCCGTTAGCCACCGCGCTGCCGGTATCCCCCGAAGTCGCCACAAGTACGGTCACCTTCCTGCCGTCGCCTTCCCTGCTTATGAAATACGACAGCATCCTGGCCATGAACCGGCCGCCTACGTCCTTGAAGGCGAGTGTCGGCCCGTGGAAGAGCTCGAGGGCGAAGATGTTGTCCCTGACCCGGACCACAGGAGTGTCGAAGCTCAGGGTGTCATGGACTATCCTTTCCAGGTCCTCACGCGGGATGTCCTCTCCGAAGAAGGCTTCCGCTACCGTGAAGGCGATGTCGCGGAACTCCATGCTCCCGATACTGTTGAAAAAACTCCCTGGGAGGCGGTTAATCCTTTCCGGCATGTAAAGTCCCCTGTCCGGGGCAAGGCCTTTCCTTACGGCCTCGGCAAGCGTCGCCGGAGACGCCTTTCCGTTTGTACTGTAATATTTCATTTATGCTGTCTTGTCTGAATCTGCCGGCAGCGGCTTGTCACTTGCCGCTGACCCCGAGAAATGTTTCGATAAACTGCCTGCCGGCGATCAAGCCGTAGCTTCCCTCCTTGGCGGATTCCTCGTCGAACTTCGTCACACCGTCTCCTTCCCCTCCGGTCCGGTATATAGTGAACGGCACCGGCCTTGCTGTATGCGTCCGTATCGCGCACGGGGTCGGGTGATCCGGAAGCACGGCCACGGAGACCTCCTCCTTCCACGAGCCGATCTCATTGAGGACAGGCCTTACAATCCTGTCGTTCAGATACTCTATGGTCCTCACTTTGAGGGCAGGATCCCCGTCATGCCCGGCCTCGTCGCTTGCCTCCAGGTGCAGGAAGACGAAGTCCTCGTGCCGTAGTGCCTCTATGGCTGCCCGGGCCTTGCCCTCGTAATTGGTGTCGTACAGTCCTGTCGCCCCTTCCACGTCGATGGAGTGCAGCCCTGCATAGACCCCGATTCCCTTTATGAGGTCCACGGCAGAGATCACCGACCCGGTCCTTATCTGCGGGAACTGCTCCGCAAGGGTCTTCATCTTCGGGCGGTACCCCGGAGACCATGGCCAGATGCTGTTGGCCATGTCTTTCCCTGCCTTTGCCCTGGCAATGTTCACCGGGTGTCCCGGCAGGAGTTCCATTGACTTCAGCGTGAGCTCGTTCAGCCTTTCCGCAGTCCTCCTGCTTTCTTCGCTCCCTGGTTTCACGAGATGGTTCCTGAAATCTTCCCCGATTATGTCATGGGGAGGGGTTGCGAGGATGTGCTTGTCTCCTCCCTTCATCTTCAGGAGGTGCCTGTACGACACTCCAGGGAAGAAGTTCACGTCAGTCCCTCCCAGTTCGTCCTGGAGATACCGTATCAGTTCCGCGGCCTCCGCGGAGCTTATCTGGCCTCCGGAATGGTTCTTTATCCTGCCGTCCTCGACAGTGATGAGGTTGCAGCGCATGGCCATTTCCCCGTCTCTGATGGGTATCCCCATGCTTGCGGCCTCGAGCGAGCCCCTGCCCTCGAACACTTCCGGCAGGTTATAGCCGAGGATGGACAGGTTGGCTATTTCGCTTCCGGGCGAGAAGCCTTCAGGTATGGTGTCGAGGAGCCCGTTCCTCCCGTGGGCGGCAAGCCAGTCCATCTCCGGTTTGTGTGCCGCCTGGAGAGGTGTCCTGCCTCCAAGTTCCGGGATGGGCTCGTCAGCCATCCCGTCACCTAATATTATGATGTACTTCATTGATTCAGTCAAATTTGGTTTATGGACGGGGACAGGTATCCCCTCTGGCGGGTCAGCGTATGTTGGCTATGCTTATGATGTCGGCGAACACTCCGGCGGCGGTCACCCCTGCCCCTGCACCGTAACCCTTTATCTGCATAGGGTATTCCTTGTATCTTTCGGTGGTGATGAGGATGACATTGTTGCTGCCGGCAAGCTGGTAGAACGGGCTTTCGCGGTCTACCTCCTTGAGCCCCACCTCGGTGGCTCCGTTGTCCATCGTCGCGATGAACCTCCAGCATTTGCCTTCGGCCGCGAGTATCCTGCGCCTCCTCTCGAACTCCTCGTCCATTTCCGGGATGGTGGCCCAGAACTCCTCCAGGCTGCCTTTGAAGTATTTTTCGGGGATGAAAAGGTTCTTCTTCACATCTTCCTGCTCGACCCTGTATCCCGCTTCCCTGGACAGGATGACGAGCTTCCTGATGACGTCCGTCCCGCTCAGGTCTATCCTCGGGTCAGGCTCCGCGTAACCGGCTTCCTTCGCCAGCCTTATGGCCTGGCTGAAGGAGACATTCTCGTTCATCTCGTTGAATATGAAGTTGAGGGTGCCGGAGACGACGGCCTCTATCTTCAGTATCTTGTCCCCGCTGTTGATGAGGTCGCTTATCGTGTTGATGATTGGCAGCCCTGCGCCGACATTGGTCTCGAAGAGGTATTTCACCCCTCTCTTGCGGGCTGTCTCCTTCAGCTCCCTGTACCTGCCGTATTCAGAGGATGCGGCTATCTTGTTGGCGGCCACGACCGAGACGTTGTGCTCGAGGAGGCTCTTGTATATCCCGGCCACTTCCGCGCTGGCCGTACAGTCCACGAACACGGAGTTGAACATGTTCATGCCGAGTATCTCGTCACGGAAAATCTCGGGCGAGCTGGTGGTTTCCGCACTCTCGAGCCTCTCCTTGTACGTGTCGAGGTCTATCCCTTCCCGGTCTATTATGTAATGCCTCGAGTTGGTGATGCCTATTACCTTTATCTGCAGGGATTTCTCCTTCATGAGCTTTTCCTGCTGCATCCGTATCTGGCCTATGAGGTTGCTGCCCACGAGTCCGCTTCCGGCGAGGAAGAGGTTCAGGACCTGGTAGTCCGAGAGGAAGAAGGAGTCGTGTATCACGTTCATGGCCTTTTTAAGGCTGTCAATGGAGATGACGAACGAGATATTGGTCTCCGACGCCCCCTGTGCGCAGGCTATCACGTTTATACCGTTCCTCCCGAGTGTCCCGAACAGTTTGCCGGCGATCCCTGGTGTGTGCTTCATGTTCTCGCCGACTATGGCAACCGTGGCGAGATTCCTTTCCTGCTTTATGCGGTTGATCTCTCCCATCCTGATTTCCTGGGCGAACTCGTCGGAGAGCACCTGCACGGCAAGGTCGGCGTCACCGTTCCTCACACCTATGGACGTGGTGTTTTCCGATGCCGCCTGCGAGACCAGGAACACGCTTATGCCAGACTTTGCCAGAGTCTTGAAGATACGGTAGTTCACCCCGATCACGCCTACCATGCCGAGTCCCTGTATCGTGATGAGGCAGGTGTCGTTTATGGAGGATATCCCCTTGATGGCCCTGGTATGGTCGCTTGTCTCGGGGTTCCTGGTTATGAACGTGCCCGGGGAGGCCGGGTTGAAGGTATTCTTGATCTTTATGGGGATATTCTTGTGGTAGGCCGGGAATATGGTCGGCGGATATATGACCTTTGCACCGAAGTTGCACAGCTCCATGGCCTCCACGAAGGTGAGGTGCTCTATGGTGTAGGCGTTGCTGATGAGCTTCGGGTCGGCGGTCATGAAGCCGTCGACATCGGTCCATATTTCAAGGGTGGAGGCGTTGAGCACGGATGCGAGCACGGATGCGGTGTAGTCGGAGCCTCCTCTCCCGAGGTTGGTCACGTCACCGTTTGCAGCATCGGTGCTGATGAAGCCTGGCACTATGGCTATGTGGGGGATCTCCGCGAACTTCTGCAGCACAAGCTTCTCTGTCTCGGCGAAGTCCACCACGTGCTTGTTGAAATAAGGGCGTGTCTTTATGAACTCGCGAGAGTCGTAGAGTACGGAGTCCCTTATTGTCCCGTGGACTATTACGGAGGACAGCCTTTCCCCGTAGCTGACTATGGCGTCGGATGTCTTGGCTGAAAGGTCCTTGATGAGGTAGACACCCTTGAAGATGTTTGAAAGCTCTCCCATCATCTCCTCAAGGCGCGCCTTGACTTCCGGCAGCATCTGTGGCATGACTGTGTCTTCGGCCTGCCTGAAATGCCGGCTATATATTTCCTCCAGTTGTCTTTCGTAGGAAGCGTCTCCTGCCGCAGCCGTCCTGGATGTCTGTATCAGCTGGTCCGTGACGCCTCCGAGGGCCGATACGACCACGATGATGTCGTCCGTGCAGGATTCGATTACATTTTTAGCTTGAAGAAGACCCGTAGCCGAACCTACGGATGTCCCTCCGAATTTCAATACTCTCATATTTGCAAAGTCCGTTTTATGCAGACTACAAGTTTAATAAAATTTTTCCGGAATCGGAGGGGCTGACCTGATTTTTGTCAAAAATTCTTCTATGGATATGTCGCTGATTTCCCGGCTGGACCGGCCTGGCTGCAGTGCCTGGGATGACCTTGTCCGGCCTGGCGGGGCGGTGTCACATCAGCCTCCGGGCAAGTGCTATGAAGTCCTCCACCCCGAGCTTTTCCGGACGGAGGGCGAACACCGGGTCCGAGGTAATCATGGAGTATTCCGCAGGGCTCCAGTTCTCTTTCACGGCCTTTTCCGCCAGCAGCGGCTTCAGGGAATTCCGGAGAGTCTTCCTGCGCTGGTTGAAGCTGGTCTTCACTATTGTCCTGAACAGGTTCTCGTCGCACCCGAGGTCCTTGCGCCCGTTCCTCTCCAGCCTTATGACCGCGGACTTCACTTTCGGGGGCGGGTTGAAGGCACCCTCGCCGACGGTGAACAGGTACTCTATGTCGTACCACGCCTGCAGGAGGACGGAAAGGATGCCGTACACCTTCGTCCCCGGCTTTTCCGCAATCCGCTCCGCCACCTCCTTCTGGATCATGCACACGACTTGCGGGACCCTGTCCTTATGGTCGAGTATCCTGAAGAATATCTGGGACGATATGTTGTACGGGAAATTCCCTATTATGCAGAAGTCTTTCCTGAAGAACCGTTCCAGGTCGAGCTTCAGGAAGTCGCCCTGTATCAGGGAGCCGTCCGCCTTGGGGAAGTTCATCAGGAGATAGTCTACCGATTCCTGGTCTATCTCCACCATTTTCAGGGATATGTCCTCCCTCTCCATCAGGTATTGCGACAGTACGCCCATTCCCGGCCCTATCTCCAGGACATCCGCCGGTGTCTCTGGCGATGCCCCTTCCGGCTTAAGGCTGCAAGCTATCCTTTCCGCTATGGAGAGGTCAGTGAGGAAGTGCTGTCCCAGTGATTTCTTTGCCCGTACCTGCATAGTCCCAAATCTGTTTGTCCGCTGCAAACTTATAAACTGTTTTGAAATTTTTCAAGTATTCCTCCGGCCGTCCTTACGGTATTCTACCGGGGTAAGGCCTGTCCGGGCCTTGAAGAACTTGTGGAAGGTGGAGGCGTCCGGGAAGTTCAGGCGGGAAACTATTTCCTTGACCGGCAGGGATGAATACCTGAGCATGTTCTTGGCCTCGAGGGTCACATAGTCGCCGATCCAGTCCGAGGCGGATTTCCCTGTGGCCGTCTTGACAAGCCTTGCAAGATATTTCGGCGTCAGGCACAGCTTCCCGGCATAGAAGGACACGGACCTTTCCCTGGTGTGGTACTCCGCGACGAGGCCCAGGAATTGCCTGAAGACCTCACGGCTGCGGTCCGTCTCGGGCACGGGCTTCAGCCCCGCGTCGATGATCCGCTGCTCCACAATACCGCCGGCAAGGAAGAATATGGAGGACAGGAGGGCTGAGATGCTTTCCCTCTTGTACATCAGGTTCGACCCGAGGATGTCGGCGGCGAGGGTGACATAACGCTCCGCTATACGCTTTTCGTCGTCCTTGATGAAGAAGAAGGGCCTGTCCATCAGGGCTATCCCCTTCCCGGACAATTTCGCGATATCCACATCCAGGCTTGACATATACTCCCCGGTCATGGCGATGACAATTACCTGGAGGTCTTCCTTGCGGGTCTCGTCGACCCACGATACGCTGACGACATTTCCCGGGATATTCACGAACATCGAGTTTTCCTCTACCGTGAATTCTGTCAGGTTTATCATCACCTTCATCCGTCCCGAGGCGCAGAAGAAGGCCAGAAACCCGTCGAAACGGCAGGGATGGCGCAGGACTGACAGGTTTTCATCATACCTGACATTCACCAGGCACACGTCGTCCCCCATGCCCAGGCAGGATGAGACGGGAAAGAGCCGGCGGAACTGCGCCAGGCTGATGGTATATGCGCTGTCGTCCATATTTCCGGTAAATATAGGTGCGGCACGGCACTTTTCAAAAATTTTTATGAGGAAATCCGGGGCGGACAGGGCGGACAGGGCCTGCGCCATGCCGCCGGGCCACTTGTCGGGAGGATGCCGCAATATTCTACCTTTTGACAATTTTTGAGGCAAGCGGGCATATAATTCCGGTTATCCGGGCAGCCGATTTGCAGGGTACCGCCGTCCTTGGATAAAACAGAGGTATATATGAAAATGAAGACAATCATCCCGGCAATCCTGCTGACCATATCGCCGGGAGCAGCCTGGGCGGAGACATTCACCCTGCAGCAATGCCGCGACTCGGCCATAGCCAGCAACAACGGGCTGAAAATAGCCAGGCAGAAAATCGTCATAGCGGAATATGACAGGAAGATAGCCATGGCGAACTATTTCCCTGACATTTCCGCAGGCGGGGCTTACTTTTACAACAGCAGGAACCTGAGCCTGCTGCCGGAAAATGTCTCGGACGCCCTTGCCGGTCTCGGGACATCCATGCAGGATGCTATGCCGGACCTGTTCCGGTATATCGGGAGCCTGACTTCCACGGATGCGGCTGCCCGCCTGAATGAGATAGGACAGGAGATAGACAAGGCTTTCGGGCTCGACATACAGAATGTCGTCATCGGTTCCGTAAACCTGAAGCAGCCTGTGTTCATGGGCGGGAAGATAATAGCGGCCAACAAGATGGCGCGGCTCGCGCAGGACCTGGCGGAGACACAGTACGAGACCGGGCGCAACGATGTCATATCCCAGGTTGACAACGCCTACTGGCAGACAGTGTCCATATCAGGAAAGAAAAGGCTTGCACAGGACTATGCCGACCTTCTTCACCAGATGCTCCGCGATACCGAGATAATGGAGGCCGAGGGCATGGCTACAAGGGCGGATCTCCTGTCGGTGAAAGTGAAGGCCAACGAGGCCGACATGCTCCTGACAAAGGCTTCCAACGGGCTTGTGCTGAGCAAGATGCTGCTTTGCCAGCTCTGCGGGATGGAGATAGGGAGCGATATCGAGCTGGCTGACGAAGGTCTCGGGGCCGTCCCGGTGCCGGGACCTGCGGCGGACAAGAGCCTTGAGGAGATTTTCGCGGCAAGGCCGGAAATACGCAGCCTTGAGATTGCCGGGCAGATCTACGGCAGGAAGGTGGCCATCGCGAGGGCCGACATGATGCCCAGGATAGCGTTAACAGCCGGCTATGTGGTGACAAACCCCAACATGTACCATAGCTTCCGGAATGATTTCGGGGGTATGTTCAATGTAGGTGTGGCAGTGGACATCCCTATAATACATGGCTGCGAGGCCATGCAGAAAGTCCGGAAGGCAAAGGCCGAGGCTGTGATGACAAGCTACCGGATAGAGGATGCGAAAGAGAAGATTTCCCTTCAGGTGGAGCAGCTCAGGCAGAGGCGCGAGGAGGCGTCCGGGAAACTGGATATGGCCAGGAGCAATCTTGAGTGTGCCGAGGAGAATCTGCGTACTGCCACGGTAGGGTACACCGAAGGGGTGGTGCCGGCCAATACGGTGCTCGCGGCCCAGACCGCATGGATGCAGGCTCATTCGGAGTATATTGATGCCGGTGTCGCCCTTCAGGTGGTGGCCGGGGAAATCGGGCTGGCCGAGATGTCGGCGGTCCCGCAGGATTTCAGTGTGACGGATTCGTCGAAATGACGTTTTAAAAAGACAAAGGAAATGGAAAAACCAAGGAAAAGTTACAATCTGCTGGCAGGAATCATTGTACTGCTGGCCGTGGTGGTCACGGTAGCCATGACGGGATACATAGTTTCAAGACCGGAACCGCCTGTTATACAGGGGCAGGCCGAGGCCACGGAATACCGTGTCTCGGGCAAGGTGCCCGGAAGGATAGGGCAGTTCTATGCCGGGGAAGGTGATTTCGTCCACAAGGGGGACACCCTCGTGGAGATAGACAGTCCTGAAGTCAGGGCCAAGCTGGCGCAGGCCCTTGCCGTAAAGTCCGCCGCCGAAGCGCAGAAGGACAAGGCCCTGACCGGGGCAAGGCAGGAACAGATAGCCGCGGCATACGAGCTGTGGCAGCAGGCTCTTGCCGGGGAGGAGGTGATGAAGAAGTCCTTTGACAGGACGACCAGGCTCTATGAGCAGAAGGTGGTGAGCGCCCAGAAATACGATGAGGTGTCTGCCCAGTACAAGGCTGCGAAGGCTACATGCGCAGCGGCGAAGTCCCAGTATGAAATGGCCGTGAACGGGGCCAGGAAAGAAGACCGGGAAACGGCTGTCGCCCTTGTGGACCAGGCGTCTGCAGCCCTGCGGGAAGTGGAGTCCTATCTTGGGGAGCTCTATCTCACTGCCCCTGCCGACGGGATAATCTCGGCCAGGTTCCCGAAACCGGGGGAACTTGTCGGGCAGGGGGCTCCGGTGATGTCGGTCACCGACCTTGACGATGCGTGGTTCACCTTCAATATCAGGGAAGATATGCTGCACGGGCTCAGGATAGGGGACAGGCTCATGGTCAGGGTACCTGCCCTCGGGGATGCCGAGTACAGGACTACGGTAAGTTATATCTGTGTCCTCGAATCCTATGCCACCTGGAGGGCGACTCTCGATACCGGCAGCTTCGATGCCAGGACTTTCGAGGTGAGGAGTGTCCCGGACAGGCCCATACCGGGGCTGCTCCCGGGCATGACGGCCATTGTCGTGGACAGACAGGAAAATTGACACGTGTGTCCGGGGTGAACCCCCGGCTCACATCCTGAAAGAGTTGAAATGAGATTTACAGACAGAATAAGGGCCGTGGTCTTCAGGGAGCTGCGGCTGATGAGGCAGCGTCCGGTCTATCTGCTCGCTTCCGTGGGGGTGATGACCTTCTGCTGCATATTTTTCCTGACCCTGCTCCGGGACGGTTTTCCCAAGGACCTGCCCACGGGTGTGGTGGATATGGACAATTCCTCGCTTTCGAGGAATTTCATCAGGCAGACCGATGCGACCGAACTCGGGAAGACAGTGGGCTTCGCGTCTTATACCGAGGCGCGCAAGGCTCTGCAGACCGGTGAGATAGATGCCTTCATCGTGATTCCGGAAGGGTTCTGCGAAGATGTGCTTTCCGGCAGGCAGCCGGTCCTGGCATTCTATGTGAACTCCCTGTATTTTGTCGGGGGTGCACTCTCCTACAAGAATCTTCTTTCCATGGTGAACCTGACCTCGGGTGCGGTGCAGCGGGAACTGTTCAGGGCCAAGGGGATGGGCGAGGAGGAGATAGCCGGGCTCATCCAGCCGGTCACGATAGATGCGCACCAGATAGGGAACGTGACTACCGATTACGGGGTCTATCTAACCAATGTGCTGCTTCCCGGTATTCTCGAGGCCATCGTGATACTTGTCACTGTCTATGCCCTCGGTTCGGAGCTGAAATACGGTACTTCGAGACATCTTCTCGGGAAGGCCGGCGGTTCCATGTCCGCGGCCATGATAGGGAAACTGATACCGTACACTGTCCTGTTTACGGCCATAGGTGTGTCCTGCAACCTCGTGCTGTACGGATGGGCCGGGTTCCCTATGGCCGGCTCGGTCTGGAACATGATGCTCGGGACCCTGCTCCTGGTGCTTGCCTGCGAGTCGGTGGCCTTCTTCATCATAGGCACGCTGCCTGTGCTGAGGCTTGCGATAAGCATTTCGGCCCTGTACAGTGTGCTCGGATTCTCTCTCGCCGGGTTCACGTTTCCTGTGGAGGCCATGCCTGCGGCGGTGCAGGGCCTGGCCGCTCTTTTCCCGTTGAGGCATTTTTACCAGATGTTCGTACAGGAGGCGATTTTCGCCGGAGGTTTCGGGGGATGGTACATGCAGGCGGTGTACCTGCTGATGTTCATGTTCCTGCCTCCGCTCGTGTACAGACGTCTGCAGAAGGCGTATGTCTTACAGAACTATCCGCGCAAATAGGTCTCCGGCGCGGACCCTGGACTCTTCCCGGAATATCCGGGGAAAGGGAGGGTATGAATATTAATCGGAGGGGACCTGCTTTGGTTATCATGAAAAGAGTCATATCATATATAGGGCAATGGTGCCGGGACTGGTATTCGGTGTTTACGCAGGAGCTTGTCTACATCTTCGGTGACAGCGGGGTGCTGATAATATTCTTCCTGGCGGGCCTGGCCTATCCTGTCCTTTATGGCCTTATCTACGGCAACAGTTCCGTGGACGACATGCCCGTTGCTGTGGTGGACCGTTGCGGCAGTCCGGCCAGCCGCGGCTTCACCCGGAAACTCGACGCTACCAGGGAGCTGCACGTGGCTTTCCAGTGTGCGGACATGACTGAGGCCGAGAGGCTGATGCAGCAGAGGAAGGTGAAGGGGATAGTGATGTTCCCGTCGGACTTCGAGGAGAAGATCGCGTCGGCGCAGCAGGCCACGGTGTCCACGTACGCGGACATGAGCAGTTTCCTGTATTACAAGAACCTTACTATGGGGGTGAATATGGTGATGCTCGACGAGATGCGCGCCATACAGGCATCGCGGTTTTCTGCCGCAGGCTACGGCAGGGAGGATGTCTCCCGCCTCGTGCAGCCTGTCCGTTACGAGGAGAACCTGCCCTACAACAGGGCCTTTTCCTACAATATCTTCTTTCTCTCCGCCGTGCTCCTGCTTGTCATCCAGCAGACGATGTTTTACGGGATGTCGATGCTTACCGGGACCATGAGGGAGGAGAAGCGCAGCATTTCCGTCCTTCCGGTGTCGCTGAAGGGGCGCGGCCTGTCCCGTACGGTTGCCGGCAGGGGTGCGGCCTACTGGCTGATATACATGGCTATAGGGGTCTATGTAGCCGTGCTTGTCCCGAAGATGTTCGGCCTGCCGCAGAATTGCGGTTTCCCGGAGATTTTTGTGCTGCTCCTGTTCTATGTATCGGCATGCGTGGTGTTCAGCCTTACATTCAGCGCCCTTATACGCCGCCGGGAGACCGTCTTCGTGCTGTTCCTCTTCATGTCGCCAGTCTGCCTGTTCCTGACCGGCTTCTCCTGGCCGGAAAGCAGCTTCCCTGGATTCTGGAAAGCGTTTTCGTATCTGTTCCCGTCCACCTTCGCCGTAAGGGCGTTCATAAACATGAACACCGCCGGAGCCGGCCTGACGATGGCTTCACCCCAGCTTGTCGCCCTTACTGTACAGATCATCGTGTACTATATCCTGTCCTGTCTTATCGTCTTTGCCGAGAACAGGCTGAAGTCGTGGCGTCCCTCCGGTCTGCTCCGGTGACCCCGCCTTTTTGACAAGATGTATTTCGGGAAGGACGATCATGAGTTCTTTGTTCATGTCGGCATTCTTCCAGTATACGACCATATTGACTTCCACGTTATCAGTCATGTATCCGTTCCTGACCAGATTCTCATAATCAGATACGAACGCGTTGGAAAGATACATGACAAAACGTCCGCCGGAAGTCAGTTTCTTGCCCTCTATCTCCAGTCTGTCACCTGCGACAAGAGTCGAGATAACCCCTTGTCCGGATTTGGCGCTCTCGAGGTTCACATCCTTGTGGGTCAGTACAAGTATCATGTCCTGCGGTTCCTGATATGTCTTGTGGTCATCGGTCCGGACAAGCCCTTCGGCCCGGATCCCGTCGAACAGGGTTGTATTCAGATGTATGTATAGATTGTCCTTTGCCCTGGTCAGGGCCACATATAGCTGGCGTTTCTGCTCGTCCCTGACACAGGTGAAATTATCCAGCATCAGGAAGACATTTGAGAACTCCTTTCCCTTCACCTTGTGTATGGTGGAGACAAATACGGAAGAAGCGTCGGCGTCGGTAAAGTCCTCTACCGAAGATTCCCACACGAAGGTTGAGAAGTCGGATTTGTACCGGCTCTTCCTATATTCGGACTCAAACACCGAGATCAGTTTCCTGCAAAGTTCCAGATTCCTGCTGCGTCCGAACTTGTCTTCAAGGGCACGTTTGGCATCATCCCAGACCTCTTCATCAACAGTCGCCCCATCCTTGTACATTCCTATCATGTCCATAAAAAACCGTAGCTCCGCCAGATTGTACAGTCGGAACGTCCTGTCCCCGGATTGGACAAGCTTTGCCCGGATGCCCTTTCCTGCAAGCAGCCCTGCAATCCGCAATGCCTGGTCATTTGTCCTCGTCATGACGCAGACCGAGCCCGACGTACCTGTATGCATGACAGCATCCGCAACTGGCTCTTCCAGATTGGTGCTGTTGTAATGCACAAGTGCTATGTTTCCGTTCTCCTGGCGTCTGGACACTATCGGGTATCTTTTAATGCGGTGGTTTATTGTTGCGGCAAAACTGTTCGAGAATTCAACAAGATTCTTTCTGCTCCGGAAATTTTCCGACAGTTCATATTTCACGGCGCCTTCGGCATTCATGATCATTTCCATGTACTTCGGATCAGAGCCCCTGAATTCATAGATATTCTGGTCGTCATCACCTACTGCAATTACCCTCATGTCCTCATTCCTGGCCATCAGCGCATTCACCAGGTTGAATTCATTCCTGTCCATATCCTGGGCTTCGTCTATCACGAGGACGGTCTTTGTAATACGGCTAATATCTACCTCATTGTCCTGTATCTTCCTGACTGCCGTTTCCACTACATCGTCAGATTTCTCCACACTTCCTATCCTTCCCAGGAGGTCAAAACAGTATGAATGGAAAGTCTTTATCTCCACAAAGGATGCAGCACCTCCGACCAGGTCATATAGACGCTGCTTGAACTCCGTCGTAGCCGCCCTTGAAAATGTCAGCATCAGAAGTTGCTCATGCCGTACATCCTCCAGCAGCATCAGAGATGCGAGCTTGTGCACAAGTACCTTGGTCTTGCCGCTTCCAGGACCTGCGGCAACTACGATATATTTTGCCGTCTTGTCATTTATTATCTTTAGTTGAGTAGGGGAGAGCACTCCGAAAAGGCTCTTGAACTTTGACGGGGTGATGTTCTTTGAAATCTCTTCTTTCCTTCCGTTGAAATATTTATTCAGGAAACTCTGGTAGTTCAGGCTGAAATAGTCGCTGACGAACTGCAGGGCACCGTTATAGTCATCTATCATCTTCCTTGCATACTCCCCTACAATGTGTATCTGCTGGATCTTGTTGTTATAGAAATCGTTCAGCGCCCTGTAATCTTCTACCTTGTATTTTTTCTTGAGGTCTTTTTCCAGACGTTCTATTTTCATCCCGTTGTAGATGACAAGGAAACCACCTTCTATCCTCATGGCCCGTATACGCACCAGATAGAAAAGGGCGTCCTCGATTTCCTCGCAGGTCACTTCTTCTGAAAAGGACGCAATGGAATTAAGATATGCATCCTTCAGTTCCAGTTCAGAAAATTCCACCAGGAGAGCATTGTCCCTGTCTGCGTTTTCTGTTCTGCGGACTTCTTGCGGCACTTTGCCATAGAGATAATTGACAATGAATTCCGACAGGGCATGCCTGCGTTGCATCGTATACTTGAGTCTTTCTTTCGGGACAGTACACTTCACGGACAGATGGTTCCTTGAGCCAGAAGCCTGGCGCTTGCGTATTATTCCTTTGACACTCCAGAAATTAAGTGTGGTCTTGATTCTGCTGATATCCACTCCTTTGTCCCCGGCAGCCTCTGCCTTCTCATTCAGGGCCTTGAAGTCCAGGACAGCCTCTTCATCATAATCCAGGAATTCTGAAAGGAAACGTTCTGTCTCACAGAAGGCTTCCAGAACTTTCAGGGACTTGTTTGATTTTTCGTTCTCCAGGATATAGGCGGAAAGGTCTTTGGTGTCCGCCAGTATCTTTTCTTCCCTGAGGAGATTGATTATATGGATTACATCTGATTTTGTTATCCCGAGATGGTCACTTATATAATCTACCCTCGCCTCCGGAGTATCATCACCGGTCTGCTGTCTGCTGCGGCTGGAGATAAGTTTTTTGATGATACGTACCGCCTGAGTCTTTTCCTTATCCTCGAAACGGGAAGATGTCTCTATCTTGTCTATGGCCTCCTGTGCGGTTGCAGCAAGGATACTTGTTGCAAATATGCGCGGCATATTCTGCCCCCTTTTCAGATAACCAGCCCTCTCAAGTGAGGCTATGGCAGTCCTGACCCTTGTCTCGATATCCGTCATGCTGTCATCCCATCCTGCCTTCCGTGCTATTTCAAGAGCCGAATCAGACACTGTAGAGCGTATCCGGGTAAGGTCCTTTATGGCTTTCCATACCTGCTGGATCTCCTTGAGGGTCAGCTTTGTCTGGTTGAGGAGCAGAAAATGTTTTGAAAGGTCATCCTCATTGAACAGCACATAGCATTCAGCTTCTATCCGTTCATCCCTCCCAGCCCTGCCGGCTTCCTGGACATAGTTTTCAAGAGAATCGGAAATCTGGTAGTGCACAACCAGACCTACATCGCTCTTGTCGACTCCCATGCCGAATGCCGATGTCGCGACAATTATCCTCGTCTCTCCGGACATGAACGAATTCTGGTTGGATATCTTCACATCCGGGGTCATCTTTCCATGGTAAGCCTTGGCGGAAAATCCGTCCCGCACCAGTTTGTCTGCAAGTTTTTCCGCAGTCTTCGTCCGTGTCACATATACAATGGCAGGACATTCCCTCTGTTCCAGCAGTCTCCGGAGAGTCAGGAACTTTTCTTCATCTCCCGATGCAGGGAGGACTGTGTAGTGAAGGTTGGTCCTCGATACATCCGTCGTGAAAAGCTGGAGGTCCAGGTGAAGGTTGTCCTTGAAATACCTGCATATATCATCTATGACCTGTGGCTTGGCCGTGGCTGTAAAGCACGACACGGGAATACTGTCAGGCAATCTTTTCTGCTCCTCGATGTTGTTGATAAATTCAGCGATATAAAGATAATCCACTCTGAAATCCTGACCCCAGGATGAGAAACAATGGGCTTCATCGATCACGAAACGTGCTATATTGCGGTTGAGGAGCAGCCTCTCGACAGATTTGGACCGCAGTGATTCCGGGGCTATGTAAAGTATTGATGCAGACCCGTCCTCAACCCGCTCAAACGATTTCGCCCTTTCTATGGGGTCAAGCAGGCCGTTGATTGTGACGGCTTCTGTAATGCCCTTTGATTCAAGATTATCCACCTGGTCTTTCATAAGCGACTGCAGAGGGGAAATCACTACTGTCAGTCCTCCCGTGCTCTCACCTGCCATCAGTGCCGGCAGCTGGAAAGTAAGTGATTTGCCTCCTCCGGTCGGGAACACGGCAAGGAGAGACTTGTTCTCCACAGCCGCCCTTACCGCTTTTTCCTGTAAGGGGTCCCCTCCATAATTCCTGAACGAATCAAATCCGAACCAGCGTTTCAGTCCCGAACGGATATCCAGGGCCTTGTTGCAGTAAGGGCATCCTTCCAGGCACGGGGTACTGCGGAGACGGAACATTATCTGCTCGACTTCAGGATAATTATACAGGACCCACCGGGGAGAGACAGAACGGCCTGCGCTGTCTTCTGCAAAAGTATTTATCAGGGCAAGGGAATAAGCAAGGGCTACAGGTTTTGACTTTATCATGCCGTCAAGGTCTGCCCTGGAGCATATTTTATCCCTAAAATATCTTCTTATATCGTCTGCAAGGTTCCAGGGACGGAAAATATTCCTGATGCCCTGCAGAAATGTGCTTCTGGACTCGGGATCTGGCACCTGCCTGCCGGTATATCCTATATATCTGAAGAATGCCCCGAATTCCCGGCTTTCACCTGTAAGACGGTAATATATTTCTTTCAGTTCATTGTCAAGTTTTCCGAACGCTGCAACCTCATCGGAAAAGAGGTCCTTCGCCTTCAGGGAATCATTCAGGGGATTGTTGATTTCATCTGTCTGCAGCTTGTCGTCCTTCACAAGTTTGTGATATGGCTTTCTTGGGAACAGCAGGGGAGAGAGATACAGGGTGTCTATGGCATTGTCCGGATTTATCCCGGCATCCAAGACTGCATCCCTGACATATTTCAGGTCATGTCCAAGGATATTGTGTCCGCATACATATTCAGATCCCCGCATGAAGTCGGCAAAGCCGGTAAGTGAAGGACGGTGCCATTCTGCCCCGTCCTGCTTGACTCCGCCTATATCGAGCACCTGTCTTGTCGAGGGGTCGACTTCTGTATCTATGAATACGATTTTATCCATTTGTAAATTCCAGTAACGGAGGCCCTTGCTTTTAAGAGAAATATGGATTTTCCAAATTTACGGAAAATATCCAAGATAAAAAACTTTAGACAGTGCGTATATTCGGATGCGTATATTCGGACGGTGTCCGCATATACTGTTGCGCCTCGGCATAGCAAATTGATGACATTGCTTTCTATGGACGCGGCGGAAAGGAGCCCGGAGGGTTCTGTGACTACAGGATATTGGCAGAGTCCGGGGAATACATCCAGCGGTGGGACGACAAGGCTCGGGCCCCTTACCTTGCCGACAGTACCGGCCGTATGGTCTATACGTACGACACCCCTCGTTCCATAGCCCTGAAATGCGAATTTGCAAGGAGACAGGGCTTGGCCGGGGCGATGTACTGGGACTACGACGGGGACGACAGTGAGGGTACGTTGCGCAAAGCCGTGTATATGGGCCTTTTCCGTAGAAACGGGTCTTCCCGTAAGTGAGGTGCCGGCAAAAGTGGCATTTACTGGCCGGGCCCGGTATTTACAACCTTGTCAGTGAACAGGATTCCATCGAGATGGTCTGCCTCGTGCTGGAAAATCACGGCGGTATAGCCTTCCACCGTGTCCCGGACTGTCTCTATGGTTTCCGGGTCGGTATATCTTATTATGATTTTCTGCGAGCGTATGACATTCCCGGATATGTCCGGGATGGAAAGGCATCCTTCCGGCCCGCACTGTTTCTCGTCGGAAAGATATTCTATATGGAGGTTGGGATAGATTTCTAAGGGCATCCCCGGCTTGTCGTACCTCATCACGGCCACTATCCGTCTTTTCAGCCCGACCTGCGGTCCGGCAATGCCCACTCCGTCCTGGGAAGGGTCGGTAACCGTAGCTATCATCCTGCCTGACAATAGATTTTATTGTATATTATCGGAGAATCTGTGTCATGCCACCAATTTAAATCTTTATCATGAGGCCCGAAAATATATCCGGGAGCGAATTGTCTGATTACATTTCCCTCGAAATCGAATAAGGCACTTGCCCACATATCGGGTTCCACTCCGAATCCATACTCGTCTCCGTGGTCTCCTTCTTCCGTGCATACCCAGCATGCAATCCTGTTTTTACCGTAGAGTTCCATGTTCAGCAGTACAGGTTTGGAACTGCGTAAAATCTTCTTGCTCCATATTGAGAATGCTACATATTCATGCCTGGAAAAGCGGTCTTTCGTCCCCTCAAACTCACTTTTGATATAGTCCGGCTCAAAGACCTTGAAGTCTTTATACGTCAACCGTAAGTATACTGTATGAGAGCTGTGGCTGTTCTTTATGACTTCGACAATCTCTTTCCAGGGTGCCCCGGCTGGAAAATAGATGTGTTCGTAATATCCTCCCGCACTCGGTCCCCATAAATCCTTTGCCTGCATGTCCCGCATTGATGCCGGATAATCAAACAGAGACTGGATCTTCTCTGTTCTGCTGAGTTCGTCCCAAGGTTTCATTGTCAATTCTTTTTAAAAATTCAGAACAGGTCCTTAATATCTGCCAAAAAATCGAGAAACTTCCTGTATGGAGCGGTAAGCCGAGGTTTCGCCAGTTCCGGATGTTCCGCGGCAAAGCGGGTGAATTTTTCGACTGATTTCCTGATTGACCGTCTTCCTATACGACCTCCGATTGTCGGAATGGCATATGATCTGCCCTGCAGCCCTTCTCTTTGTCCCATTACCGCTCCGAAGTTTTCCAGTGCAAAGGCTGATGCTCCGTCCCAGTGCCGGCCGGAATTGCGGCAACCGAAAACAAAGATTTCGTTATCGCGAAGTCTCTCAACACGTTGAGGTGTGATACTCATTTTTTTGTGAAGATATTCCTCTTGTCGACCTGGCGTTTCAGGAACATTGCATTTCTTTTCGGGTCATGCAGCAGCATACCGTATGCCAGGATTATTGCCGGATCCTTCATCTTGAGCTTATCTCTCAGGAACTTCAGGTCAATACCTTCTATAGGTTCGAATTTCCGGATTTTATTTGTTTCCATCCACTCCTCCAGCATTTTATATGCATCTGGGTTTTCGATGTTCCTGAGATTGAGAAGGTTCTCTATTGTGTGGTCCAGTCCGAATTCAGGAATATATCCACAATCGATCAATCTTTGCTCCAATTCTTTCTTATCTATCTTTTTCATACTCTCAAGCCATTAAATTTATTGCATCATTGAACATTTGACTGGTGACATTTCTGACAACTGTGTTCCCGGCATAGTTGGAGTCTATTTCAAGAGGGTTGTAGGAATATCCCCACGGGTCGAAACACGTAGGCTGGTCGTAATTGTATATGGCGGTTGCCATGGCCCACTCATTCCTGACCTCGTCCGATACGTCGTGGTATCCATTTATGCATTCACTTTGATACTGATGCCGCAGCTCATGTGTAATTGTATCCATAATCTGGAAAGGTGTCGTATAGTCTCCAAGAAGCTCTTCTGAAATATGGATTGTACCATCACCGTTGTTTGAACCAAGGACACCAGGTTCCATAGCCTCGATATAGATACCTCTGTAATTTTCCAGTTCAAAGGCTTGTGCCACCTGATCGGCATACATACATGCAATGTCCTTTCTTTCTTCAAGGCTCATATTGCCCCATTCTGCAATGACTCCTGGATTGAAAATTTCCAAAGCGGCTTCAGAACATTTGTCAAGACCGAATTCACGCCCTTCCGTAATGCCCTCATTCAATTTTGCAGCTTCCGGGAAGCGGGTGTCGGAAGCTGCTTCCTTTTCATTGTGTGTGAAAAAGTCCTTGATATTTTCATATACTCCGCAGCAATAGTCCTTGATTCCGTCTGATACTTTGGTACCGAACTCTGCAATGGAATCTTTGGCATTCTCCAGGGCATTGTTGAATCCCTCTTTGCAATCCTGGATCTTTTCATTGACTGCAGGAATGTCGGAAATACGTTGTATTCCATAAACAATGGCACCGGCCTGACCTCCAGTCATTGCCCTCATCTCTTTGTTCTCTTCAAGGATCTCGCGACCGGCATCCTGATTTGAAGACTCAATATTATCGTTGAGTTCTTCCAGATTTTGAAATTCGTAACTCATTTTATGTATTTTAATTATCAGATTTACTTGGCCTTCACTAACCCTTTCTCATAAATTTCACCATTATATATCCAATACGGGGCAACAACCGTGCATTTTTGTCCAGGCTGAATCTGAACGAGTCTGTTATATTTCGTCGCAGAATCATTATCCCATACAAATTCTTTCTCTTCATGCGGATTTATACCGCATTTTTCAAGAATATTCAAAAGCGCGCTTGCCTTATCCTTATAGAGCAGCACATCCCATGAGTTTCTATCTTTTGCGAAACCTGAATACCATTCTTTCAGCATATCGGATCCCTTGACCTCCATTATCTGCTGGATGTTCTCAAATGTAACCCTGGCCAAAGACAAGTCCGGATTTATGCTTATATCACGCAATGCATTCATGTTGCCGGTAAAATATTTTATTATACGATTGAATTCAAACAAGATGGTGCCTGCAACTCCGTTTTCTTCCGGTACCTTATTGTCCGATTTGCCTTTTTTATCGGGATTTTTACTGGATAAGTGCTTATATACATAATAGCCTATGCATATAGCCATAAATATACAGACAATTATTGTCCAAGCTGAATTTGTTGAATTTGTTTCCATTTCCTCAATATTTTATAATTATAAATTAATAGACGGTTTTGTTATCTTTACCCATGAGGCCGCATCATCCATATCCCCTGCAATGATTGCGTTCCCCTGTTCCAGGGTCGGGATAATCCCTTTCTGGTCATCCCGCAGTGCAAGGGACTGGGCCATCACGGCACAGTCATCAATGGCAGCCAGTCTGTGGCATATTTTGTAATTGGTGTTTTTGATTACATCCGGGATTAGTTTTGTCGGGACCTGGTCTATTATCATGAAACCTTCGCCAAGCGATCTGATTTCCGACAGCATATCTGAAAACAGGTCCGCTACAACCTGCTGTGGATTCCCCGTCCCTTCTGCCGCGGGACCTGGCCTTGACAACACGTTATGAGCTTCTTCTATTACTGTCAGATGCATCAGCTCGTTTGCCTGCGCCTTTTTTCTGTAGCATTCATCGTATGAATATGCAGATGTACGATATTCATACAATGAAAGCAGAATCATGGACATTATCAAGGCCTTGTCTTTGGCATTGGGGATTTTGCTTAAATTGATGACGCAATTCTGGCTGAACAGTTTTTCGTATGAGGTTGAAATATATTCATTCAGAATTTTGCCCCGTTTGCCTCTTGTCAGATACTTGAATCTGGTCTCGAGGGCAGCTACAAAACTATCCGTGACCCTCTGTTCGTATCCCCTGTTCTTCAATATGCGTTCAGCGACGCTTAATGCACCTTCCAATAGCGGGTATTTTGGCAATTGCTCCATTTCCTCCTCTTCAAAATCCTCCACTTTTTCTTTCAGGTAGGCATACAATGCTTCATCCATTATCACGGGAAGGATATCTCCGGTAGGCAATGTAGCATTTATCAGTGCAGTTATCTTTTCACAGCGGGTCTGCATATCTATAGGGGCACCGGCTATTGCCGCCGGCTGGAATGGATTAAGACGGAGGCTGGACAGCCTAGTCCCTTCAAACATGGACAGGCCCGGCTCGAAAATAGTGATTCTGCGCCTGGTTTTCTCCTCTTCAGAAATATCCAGCTTGTCAATTTCCTTGTTTTGTCTTATGGCCCAGCGGACCCACTCATCTTTGGCAGGCTCGATAATCAGCACCGGCTTTTTTTTGTCAAGGACGGCGTTTATAAGAGTCTTGCATGTGGTAGTTTTCCCACATCCTGTTGAACCTACAATCAATGCGTGCCTGACAAGCGCATTTACCGGAATCGTATACTGATTGTTCTGTATGACTCCCGTATCGACAATATGTCCGATTTTCACCAGGTCGGTTGAGTTGTCATTCTTCCCGGGATTATTGGCAAACCGGGCTACGTTCTTGACAAACCGTATCCCAGGTACATCCTTGCGTGGCAAGGATGTAAACAGGGAAAGTTCTTCAGTGTTTACAGGTGTACTGACATATTGATATGCTTTCCCGAACATGTGCCATTCTTCGGAATCTTTTACATATTCATTCGCATCGGGATTGATTATTGGTATCAGGTTAAAGTTCTTGATTGTTTCTAATGCGGAATCCGATTTGAACAGATGTGTCCTGATAGGTTCGACACGTGTATAGTCTCCGGAATACACCGACCGGAGCATTCCTGTAAGTAAATCTACATTATCTTGGGAGTCAGCTAATATGTAGACTCCTGCATTCCAGAAGCCGATATCCCGCCCGGACCGCAGTCTCTCACAATGCTTGTCTGTAAGCATCTCGGAATACTGGGCGAACTTGTTCAAATAGTCTTTGGCGACGGATTGGCTGTAAGACACTCCGTTGCTTGTGGACAGGCTCCTGCTGAATCCGATATTGCCCTGGAACCCCATCGCATGCATAAATGCACCGATTGTATTCTTGGCTGCCAGAGCTGCCGGATTTGCAGACAATAATGCTCCTGCAACCATATTGGTCAAAGGGCCCAGATTCCCTTGCCCCAGTCCGAATCCCACACCGCTGTTTATGCCTGTATAGCTTCCTTCTGAATAAGAATGGGAGCTGCTTTCTGTCACGTGATGAGCGACTTCTGTATGTATTTCGCTGCCTAACTGCTGGAACTTATATATTGTATCCGTTATTTGCTGGTCTGAAAGAGGTTCCGCAATTATGACCAATGAATAGTTCGCATCAACCCCGTTTGTGTTCTTGAAGCCGAAAGCCAGCTTGTCCAATGTCTGTAAAACTCCGAACTGCGTATTTTTTCTGAACGAAGGTATACCGGTGACAGCACCTCCACATCTTGAGTTCGTTATCTGGTTATTGATTGACAAAAGCTCCTTCAAATTTTGTTCGCCGTCAAGCTGCTGCAAATCAATGCCGGGCATGGAACTTACAAGTGCGCACTTGCATTTTTTCATACACTCTTTTATGTCGGTGCCCTGCACGCCGATATAAAGGTGCGTTTCCCCGTTTCTCCTTTGCAGCAGGAATATGAGTTTTTGCTGCCAGGCATGTAACGAAGACAATACTCCCTGCCAGCGGGACAATAAATCATATTCATCTATACGCAAAGGAGAAACAGGAAGTCTGTCCAGCTTGAGCCAGCCTACATTTTCTGAAACAGGCATCAGTTCTACATTGAAGTCATCCCTGTCAGACACGTCCTCCAGATAGGTGCGTTCCAACATATAGTCAATCAATGGATTTGCGAGATCCAAAGGCAACTCGTAAATCGGTCTCTGCCCTTTTTTCAATTTATCTATATTGCCTTGGGCATCGAAGACGTCTTTCCCGAATAATCTTTTTATAAAGCTGCTCATCGTCAATTGCCTCCAGATCAATTGAAATCATCGTATGTGAATTTATAGCTGTCATTATTGTCAAGCTTGAATTCTCCGTCAATTTCCAATATTCCCTCTTCTGTCATCTTCATTTTCACGCCAACGCTGATGTCTATACCAAGTTGCATAAATAAAGGAAATACAAACAGTGCCAGTATCAGTCGGGAAATAATATTTCCGGCAGCCTGATCCATCTTCAAGACACGATGCTCTGCATTTTCCAATGTCTCTCCTTCATATATGTCAATCTGCATTTCTACACCCAATTTCCCCAGCACGTGATTGCGTTGAATCGTAGTATTGTAAGACAGATTCTTCTCTACCGGCAGCACATCATCCAGTTTATTGACCACTTGGACAATATCCCCCTCGTCATTGTTTACAGTTATCTTCGCCCATACATTATTGGATGAAGATGTTTCATAAATGATTTTCTGATCCATCAGGCACAGGCCTCTGGCAACGCTTTCGTGGGGAAGAGTATCATTGATCGCTGTCACTCTCCAAGGGTCATCCTTTAATTTCTTAAAGTCCAGTGCGTCCTCCTTGCCATCTTCTGCAATAAAATCGCACACTCCTTCTCCATTAAATAGTTTAGGTACAGTATACCAGACACTATGGCCGCCTGTCAGACACACGAAGTCAAAATCTTCCGCATCCGCATACTTATATTGGGATATTGCAGATTTGATCAGGCTGTATAATTTTTCCCAATGGTCCTTTGTCGCCGATTCAAAATCCTTACGGTCAATGGAAAAGGCGTTGATAATATCATTACGTCCACTATATTTCAAGAGTAAAGCTAAACTTGGCAAGAGAGGGACCGGCTTTTCTTGTTTAAGGTTGTTGGAAACGGCAGTTTCTTTCCATCTCTTGACATTTATAAGGTCAACTGCATCCGGTATTATTTCAAACCCTTTTTCTTTACAGTAACGAATGAGGTAATCCTGCAATGCAAGGTCGATTTCCCGTCCGCCACATAAAATTACCTCTTCTCTGGAAGGATAGGTCAGCGGTTCGGTAAGATGAGGGATGCCTTCTTTATCAATTGTCACTTTGAACAGTGAAATATCTGTAGTGCCGGCACCCATATCCAATACCAGAATTCTTAAAGGTCTGTCTGTCCCTAAAAGTTTTGTGCGTTGGAGATCTTTCAAATGATTGCACAATATATTGCGTATGGCAGCCTCGGGTTCTTTTATTCCTTTGATATTACCCTTAAAGCCGGCGTCAGCCACTGCATCTTTCATTATCTGCGCCATCGAGTCATCCCATTTTGCAGGGTAGCTGATATATATATCCGTACTTGTAGGATATAAATGTTTTGTCTGTTCTTTAAACAAGGAATAAATATACTTCAGATATTCTTCTATAAGCTTTTTCGCGCCTTCCCGCTTCCTGGCGTCCAGCAAATCCATTTTAAAATTCGTGATAGCCGTTCCCTGGACAGGCGATTCTGCAACGTTTAATGCGCTTACCCCATATTCTGTCGTGCCATTAGCCGTGTGCCTGAATATTACAGAGGGAATAATGTCGCTACGCCCGTCAGCATCCTTTATGGCTTTTATGTTATTAGTGCCTTCTTCTTTGTACCGGACAACGGTTGTGCTTGTCCCGAAATCAATTCCTACTATAAGTTTCATATTTCTGTAAGTTTATTTCTATTGAGCCGATCCGATTGTATTTCTATCTTTATTCCGGAAATTATACATCGGCATAAATGACTTTGCCGGTTGTATTGCCGCCAGCCGTTGATTTCATTGTCCCGTCCTTGTACAGGATAACCGCCTGTTTCCCTCTTGCTTTTACATAAAAGGCTTTCCCGTCATGTTTCAGCATGAATTTCAATTCACTGATGGTACTGCTCATTATGACTGGATTTCCTTGGGAGTCTATGAAGACAAAACCGTCATCTGCCACTGCAAATGACACGACATCTTTGTACGATGTCCGGGTTCCCGAAAATAATGCCCTTACATTCAGTGTAGGGAGGAAGACACCATCTTTACAGGCAAGATTCAGATCATATATGTTATTTTGTATATGGGTGGGAAGGAACTCTATGAACAGGTTTTCAACCTCTGTCACATAGGTGAACTCAGTCGCATATAGAGTAATGCTGCCCCGGGACCCTATATTTATTATGGCCGGTTTATTGGAATGCCCGTACACTTCAATCTTGTGATACCGGAGGTTTATGACGTCCGGTGTCTCATCAGTATATTGCGGCAAGTCCAGGGTTGTCCCGGCCAGAACTCTGATGATAGGACCAGACAAGTCCGGCCGGCACTTTCCGTCTTCTATTTCTTCTTTTCGTATAGGGCGGCCTATGAGCACCTCCAATGCCAGGATGCCGTTATTGACTGCCTCCTCTTCCGCATTTTCTCCTCCGGCTATCCAAAGTGCAATGCCATCGTAAGCCTTTAAAAGCTCATTGTTCCAGTAATAAACTTTGGACGGATGCATGTCGCGGACGAATTGTCTCCTGTTTTCCCAGAATTCAGTATAGTCGAAGTATCTGGCGAAATCAGGAAGAGTAACAATAAGGTTATTCTTCAGTTTCATGCTCTTTGTGTCTTAACTGTCCGTAATTCTTTGGAATAATGGTTTATAGCACCGACGACAGTGTAGTACAGCACTTTGTCATAGTCATTCTCCCATTTTTCCGCAGAGTCCGGATTGTGGATGTACAGATGCTTGTCCGTGTCATAGCAATCAAAGTCGAGAATACAATTATCGCCGGCAGGAACAAACTTGTTCTCATGAAGTTTCAGGAAACATTCCACAATATCTTTGAGGTTGGTTTCCCCATAAGGTTTATAATTGCCGTCCCGGAGAATATTTCTTACTGCGCTTTCCATACTGGATTCATTATAAATGACCGTCCCGCTTTCGGCTTCCGGTTCCGGATGGATGCGGAACTTTGCTTCCTTGATCAAGGCGGAAATATCTGCACCTGTCATGAGCTTGTTTTTAGGGCGTGAAGAAGAACTCCAGGTGTATACTGGTGTCTTGTCGTTGCCATTGTCATCCTTCTCTCCGTAATTGATATTTCTCAAAGTGCACGCCTTGATATCTTGAGTACAACATTCGTTTATTATCTTGAGCCAGAAAGTCTCGTCTTCCAGTACGGTAGAAAATAGTTCTCTTGCCTGGGCCTTCCTGAAACTGGCCGGCATATTTTCGAGTTCTTCATGATATGCCTTGTTCTGGGCCTGTATGTTGGCCGCAAATATCCTGGCACATTCTATTGCAGTCGGCATAAACGTGAAGAACTTTCTGTCAAATCGTTCTGACCGGAATAGCTCCGGTGGCAGGCAGCTTATGTCATTTGATGTCGCAAAAACAAAGCAGGCAGCCGATTTTTCCTGCATCCATGTCAGAAATTTTCCGAACATCCGTCGACCTACTCCACCGTCACTTGACGCTGCCCCCTGTGATGAACCTGAGAAAGCCTTTTCTATCTCATCTATCCATAATACACATGGTGCCATTTGTTCTGCCAAGGCGAGGGCATTTATCATATTATGTTCAGATTCTCCCATGATTCCCCCTAACAGGGCTCCCATGTCAAGAGAAATTAACGGCATGTCCAGTATTGTAGAGGCGGTTTTTGCCATTAATGACTTGCCGGAACCCGGTATGCCTGATATAAGGACGCCATTGGGGATGTCGATATGCTGTCTCCTGGCTAATTCAGGGTCCTCAAAAATAGCTTTTCTTGCATATAGCCACCTTGTAATATTGTCCAGGCCTGCAGCTCCTGAAACTGCCGGTTTTTCCCATTTGAGGCCTTGGCTGTTATCCAGCATCTGCTTTTTGGCGGAACGGATAATATTCATGACTTCTTCAGGGCTTACATAGTCAAACTCTATGTATTGTTCTGCGACCATTAAATTCAGGAGTTGTACAATCTTGGTGGTGCTGAACCCTCTGAAGCTAATGATCATCTGGCTTAAAAGATGGGAACTGATTACTTCTGCAGGAATATTCTCATCCTTTAGCTTATCCAGGATTATGGTTTCTATTTCTTCATCACTCAGGGATGGTACCCTTACCGTCCGGACATATGGTGCTATCGAGTCCGGAATTGCTTCCTCTTTTGGCGATACAATTATATAGAGAGAACGCCGCACTGCATCGGCAAGCTTTGGATTTGTCTGATTTTCAGACTTTTTTATGCCCAGATACAATGATATGTAATTCCGTGCGCTGTTAGTGACGCTACTCCAGTCAGTAACGTATGATACAAGAATGGAAGGAGTTTTTATTGAGTCCGGATTACCGCCGACCTTATAATTGTCGACGATGCTCTTGAATGTCCCGGTCAGGCCATCGGTTTCCCCGATTTCCGTAGCTGCAAGCTTGACTGTCTCTCCATCTTTGAAGCAGACCCGGGGAACCAGGGAGTCAATGCAATTTTTCCCATAGAGAAGTTCCTGTATTATTTCTACTTGGGCCGTAGGGATATATACTATCGGGATATGGGCCAGCATGACCCTCTTGACATCTTCAAGAATACGTCCTAATTGTGTTTTCTGAAACTCCATCGCCGCCTTGAATTATTTTTCTGCAATCTCTATGTCTTCCTTGTTGTCTTCTTTATCCGTATCCTGGTCTTTGGCATTGAGCTTCTCCAATACTTTTTTCAGCATTTCCTTATCTGACTCAGTTACAGCCTGAGGGGCTCTGTATCGCTCCTTTTCCATATACCTCATGGCAACAGCCGGTTCTCTGCGGATCCAGTCCAGCATGAGAATGGCTCTTACCGGCTTCATCTTGTCATTGTCGATAAGCTCATTCAAGGAAATGCCATGATATTCTATATATGGAATCTTGCCATTGATCACATCCAGGACCGCAAGCTTCAATTCATCCGGCAACTGACGGATTTTCTGTATCATCCTGCAGGCATTGACAGGATTAGTGCTTTCTTCAGTTATTATGTATCTGAATAACTGTATGTATCTGATGATTTTCATATTCCTGTTTCTTATTATATAATTTCAAATTGCCTTTCTCCCTTGAGTATTGTTTCAAATCCAAAGGCATCGGATTCAACCGGCTGCTTCCTATACAGCTCGTCACTTACGCTGATCGGGATATAGTGGTCGAAATTTTCTGCCCAGATTCTTATCTGTTCATCTGAATAACCGTAGTCCTTGACATCGTTGAGCTTTCCCTCGACTGCGGCCCATTGACGGGCATGCTTTAATTCATGGAATATTGTGTAGACCTGCTCTTCTATTAATTGAGGTTTTCCGGAAAGGATGAGCGCGGCATTGATGTGAAGAGACCTGTCTGAATGGCTATAGTAACCACAGTAGTCACAGGCCGGAGGTTCATCCGAGGTATAGAAATCCACAGTGTCAAGATTTACGTCCATCATCTGCCTTGCATCTTCTACCATTTTCTCAAATAGGTTTGACAGCTCCTCCCTTGACATGTTTTCAGTACGTTCCTTTATGCCATACGGGAACTCTTGCGACAAATACTCTTTGCATCTCAATGCCAATTTAACGTCAGGTCTTTCCGGATGATATTCAGCATCCATTTTCTCCAGCTGCTCCATATACACGCTATTCTGCTGGATATATTTCCTCTTTCTTCTCCAGAACTGCATTCTTTCGAACATGTATTGGAGAACATACGAGACTGCGGCAATCAACAATGCCAAGACGACTTCTATCATGACGGTCATAATTTATAGCCACAACACCGGCATCCTGAAACGGTGCAGTTCCGTGGAGTGTTGTGGCTATTCATAACAATTGTGTTGAAAAAGAATTACATTGACATACTTCTTTGTATGTTCTCTCCATCTTGCCGGACTTCTGCTATCGCCTTTTTCTGGAAGAGCGACACAAACCACTCCCTGATGCCGGCCAGTACCGCAGACAGGCTTGGCCATATTGTTTCTCTCCAGGTGGTTACAACAACGTCAAAGATCCGGGAAGACCAGTCCATTACCTTTTTCCCGACATCGATTGCACTGCCTGTCAGGGACCAGACCACAAACAGGGAAACAAGAAGTGCCCCGATGGTTGCGGCAACTGTGGAGCCGAAGGCTACCATGAACATCATCATGGACAATGAGCCGACAGCAACGATGCAATTGAATGCAACATATGCGAGCAGAGAGAATAACGCAATGCCTCCGATGATTTTCAGGATCTTGATCGCCTTGTCGACAGTTGTCCGTCCAGAATTCAGGTCATCCATGACGCGCATTTCCTCAACTCCTGCCGCGACGGAAATGGCGATCGCTTCCGGTGACAAGTCCTGGCCTCTGAATGATTCCAGCTCTTCATTGCGGTACGCAATGTAAGTAGCCATTGATGCAATCATCTTTTCCCTCATATCCTGTCCTGAGCCGGTCACGATACGTTCGATTGTCCCGGTCCCTTCAGGTAATCCCTCCATCAGGTCTTTGAGTCTCTCTATGGACCCGAGGCATAGATTGTTGTTCTCAAGCAATTGCCTTATTTTACCCTCTACATCGCTTAACATATCTTCTGTTATTGCTTCATCTTTTACAACCAGCCTTTCCCGGATTGTCTGGAAATCCTCCAGTTGGGACATTTGTTCAGGCGAGAGGTTTTCTACGCACAGGGTCTGTAATGCGGCAAGAAAATTAATGTAAAGTTCGTATTTCTCATTGACCGGCATTTCAGAAGTGATGTTCTTCAATTCGGCCTCGTAGTCGAATCCTTCATTTTCCAATGCTTTTTTCAGATTGGAGTTGAATGAGATAATGCCGGATTTCAGTCCATTTGTGACAGTGCGGGCTTCTTCAGGGAATGTTCCCGGACGTTGTGCCAGATAAAACGTGACCAGATTTTCTTCAAGAGATATTCCGGCATTGCTGGACTCTTTGAACTTTGCGACGAGTTCCTGAACTTTCAGGATTTCTTCTTTTGATAATTTACTGTCCATTGTTGTGCTTTTTAGAATTAAACTTTCATCGTTTACTTCTTTTGAGTCATCATACAATGTCGTTCTATCTTTTGCGGCAATATTTTTTTCATCTGTTCCAAGCAAATCGTCTGCGTAATCTTTATTCACGGAATAATTCAATATGCTTGCCTGGATCGATGCGTCTATTTCACCGTCTTCAATCAGGGCCTTTTCAACTTCGGCCATCTTTGCCTGGGGCAGGTCATTATTCACGAAACGGCTGAATGTCATGTCATCCACTTTCATGATTCAACAATTTAAGTTATTCTTTATTGATTCGAAATTCTCCTGCAGGTGCTTCAGCGCATAACCTTTGAGCAGGGACAGTGCATCTTGCCGCTGCTTGTTTGTCCATGACTGCTTTACTTCATCGGATGTCAGTCCATCCTTGGGCCTCGGATGGATGTATGAATCCAGTAATGGGAAAGCATCCAGTGCGGACATCTTTTCTATGACAAGAAAGTGCAGTACCCGGCGATAACGTTCTGACAACATTTGGTATGCTTTGCGTACAAGCCGTACTTGAATGTTATCTTCTTCATCATTTGCCGACTCACATCTGATAAGAGACTCGTAATCTACAAATTCTAGCAATTCTCCCTCTTTTTCGGATATCCGTTTTTCTTTATTCGCCAACTTGCAGAAATGTCTGCATGCTATACTTGATGTGTATGAGCTTAGCAAACAGTTAATTCCTTTGTATAAATCTACACGGTGCCATAAAGGTTTTTCTTCCTTGCTGTCATATGGGGAACTCAGGAATATGTAATAGTCGGCAGATATATCACGATGCATAATTGAATATTCAATATGCTTCATAATAGGCAGACCTATTTTTGTCAGGTAATAATGTACGGCTTTTGCCTCATTGGAAACAATCATTTTGGCAAATTCCCTATTCGCCGTATAGTCTATATCATTGTCCAGGCGTTTCTTTAAATCGGTCCAGTCTGCCATACACAATAAATTAACGGATTCTTTTTATGTATTTCCAGGCGCTTTTCAGAATCTTGCCGGTATTTTTGCCTCCTCTGATCTTTATTTCAGACAGAGCAGACGAGGGTTTATATGTCCAGGTTCCGATGCATTGGTTCCCCCAGTAAAGAGAGACCGTATCCCCGGATGAAAAGTCGATCCCGTTCGCTTTTCCCAAGGTAATATAATGCCCGTATCCCCAGACATACGGGAAAGAATAAACATAAGTCCCGTTTATCACGGCGGTTACATTCTGCAGGTTTTGTCCCCACCCGTTATATACAAAAGAATTTTTACATGCAAAATATGGCTCTTTGTCAATCCAGGCATCAGGATCTGCCTGATAAAAAGCCCCGAAAAACTGGGCGTCGGCACTAAATGAAATACATGTCAAAAGCACTAACAGTATTAGTTTCTTCATAGTCATTATTTTTCTATCCAATTCTATTCAGGGTACTTGATTGACAACACCAGTAAGTAAAGAAATTTCCCGTACAAAAATAACAAAAAAATGTATACTATTGTCTTTGACATAAAACAAAATTAGTCAGGATACCAATAATCGCTCGGGATTTTGACACTTAGAGGAAATAGGAAAAAGCAAATAATTGAGAGACTTTCTGATGAATAAGTCTCAACAGCGGCAGATGGGTCGTGGAGAACGACTTCCGCATAACAAAGGCCGACATGGATGCCAGGCCGGTATATCTGAAGAGGGACGACAGGATAAGGGCGCACTTCCTGACATGCTTTCTCGCATTGCTCATATACAAGTATCTGGAGAAGAAGATAAGCAGGGGCGGGATGCACTTCACTACCAGGGAGATACTCGGGACGTTCAGGGACATGAACTTCCTGAGCGTGGACGGGGAAGGCTACATACCCGCATATGAGAGGACTAACCAGACAAACCATCTGCACGGCTCCGCCGGCTTCAGGACCGACACTCAGATTGTGACGAAAAAGAAGATGAGGAGCATCATCGCCTCAACGAAGAAACGCGAAAAGGAAACATGTGGGCAATAGCCCATCCCCC
>JADIMQ010000071.1 GCA_017694655.1 Candidatus Cryptobacteroides merdigallinarum | reverse complement strand
ATCCGGAAGGAACCTGGTGGTCGCCGACGTGATTGTCCGCTATGTGATGAAGACTCTTTCAGTTGACCGGGAGCTTCTGGAAAGGGCCGGCAGGAAGAGTTTCCGTGTTATTGGACTGGAGAGAAACTATGAAATAGATTTCCACGGTTTCAGGATAAAGGGTATCATAGACAGGATCGATGACCTTGCCGACGGGGGTATACGCATCGTGGACTACAAGACAGGCAGTGTCAAGGACAACGATGTGGAGATATCGGAAGATAACGCGGCAGAGGTGGCTGAAGCGGTCTTCGGGCCGGACAATTCCAGACGTCCGAAAATAGCCCTGCAGCTTTATGTCTACGACAAGTTCCTTATGCAGGATACGCGGGAGGAATCCGGTACCGTCCATAACTGCATCTATTCCACGATGAACCTTTTTTCCGGCCTGCCGGAATCCCGTCCGGTGTCAGCCGGCTTCATGCGCGAGATGGATGCCAGGCTCGTGGAGCTTTTCAGGGAGATGACAGATATCTCGGTGCCGTTCCGGCTTGCCGGGGATGTGCGTGTGTGCGAGTATTGTGATTTCAAGACGATTTGTGGAAGATGATACAGATAATGAAAGCATCGGCGGGGTCCGGGAAGACCTTCAACCTCGCGAGGAAGTATATTACCCTCCTGTTCAGGAAGAGCGACAGGGCGGCATACCGGCACATACTTGCCGTGACCTTCACGAACAAGGCCACGGACGAGATGAAAAGCAGGATACTGCGGGAACTGTACATACTTTCCACGGACCCCGGGTCTTCCGGCTACCTGAAGTGGTTCATCCCTGAAATGTTCCCGGCGGAGGAGCTTGCGTCCGTGGCCCCTGGGGACATAGTCCGGGAACTTCCAGGAAAACCGGGGGAAAGGATAACGGAGGAGAGCCTGAAGGAGAGCGCCAGGGAGATGCTCTGCAATATCCTTCATGACTACAGCGCATTCTCGGTCAGTACTATCGACCGCTTCTTCCAGCAGACCCTGAAGGCATTTTCCAGGGAGATAGGCCAGTTCTCCTCCTATCAGGTGGAACTGGACAGGAAGATGCTTATCCGGGAGACTGTGGACAGGATACTGGACTCCCTTACGGAGGATTCCCCGGACCTGCTCAGGTGGCTGACTGACTGTGCAATGGAGCAGGTGGAGAAAGGTGAGAGGTATAACCTGGACCAGAGGCTGGGAGACATGGCGGAGCGCCTTAAATCCGATGCCTACAGGGATATAGTGGAGGAGAGCGGGATAGATGAGGCTCTTGTATATTCTTATTCCAATCTCCGGAAAATCAGGGAAATGTGCGGCAGTGTCATATCTTCCTACATAAAGAGGGTCCGGGATGCGGCCGAAGCCGCCCTTGCCGCGATAGACAGGTGCGGGGTGCAGGTATCAGATTTCTACAGGAGTTTTCCAAAGGTCCTGTACACTTATAAGGAGGCCCGGGAGGGCGAGGCGCTGAAGCTGCCGTCAGGCTTCCTCTCGAGGGCGGGTGATCCCGGGCTGTGGTTCCCCAAGGCGAAAAGCCGGGATCTCATTGCCGTGACTTCTGGCCTGGAGGACAGTTTCCGGGACTTCTGCATCCTTTTCGGGGATGACTTCAGGGTGTACAATACCGCAAGGCTGATACGTGCCCAGCTGTATGAACTCGGGGTGGCGGCCGATATTGAACGGGAGTTCGATGCGGTGCTGAAGGAAAGGAACGTCCTGGGCATAGATGATTCCAATCTCTTGCTTAAGAATATAATAGACGGTTCTGACGCACCTTTTGTCTATGAGAAGATAGGGGTGAGGTATGAAAATTTTCTCCTGGACGAGTTCCAGGACACTTCAGTCATACAGTGGGAGAATTTCAGGCCTCTGCTTGAGAACAGTGACTCCCAGAACCATGAGAACCTGATAGTCGGGGACGTCAAGCAGAGCATATACCGTTGGAGAGGGTCCAGGTGGCAGCTCCTGCAGGAGAGCCTCGAAAAGGAGTTCAGCTCGTGCCGGACTACGGTGCTCGACAGCAATTTCCGGAGTTTAAGGAATATTGTGGAGTTCAACAATGATTTCTTCGGGTATGCCTCGGAACTGATGGACGCCGTGTACGGAGGACAGGAGGCGACCGTGTCCGGCATTTATTCAGATGTGTCCCAGAAGGTGGCTTCCAGGTCCAGTGAAGGAGGGCTGGTGGAGGTCTCTTTCTGCTCCGGGGAAGCCCAGACCGATATCGTGCTCAGGACAGTGAGGCGGCTGGTGGCCTCCGGGGCAGGGTACGGGGACATAGCCGTGCTGGTCAGGAACAACAGTTCCGGAGCGGAAGTCGCCGGGAGCCTTATCAGGAATTCCGTCCCGGTCATAACCGATGATTCCCTGAAGGTCAAGTCCTCTTCCGTTGTCAGGCGGCTCGTGTCCATCATGGCCTATATGGACAACCCCCTGAATACAGTGGGCAGCTATCTTGCCGGGGATATGAAGACGTGGCCGGATGGCGGCTACCGTTCGCTTCCGGACCTGTGCGAGTCGCTGATACGCTCTCTCCGGGCCGCGGATGAAGAGGCCTTCGATGCCGATACCGCCTATGTCCAGTCTTTTGTGGACTGCGTAATCGACTATTCCTCCATGAACGGGAATTCCCTCCATGATTTCCTTTCGTACTGGGAAGGGGTGAATCCGGACATCAGCTCCCCTACGCTCGGGGATGCCGTGAGGATAATCACTGTCCACAAGTCCAAGGGCCTCGATTTCCGCTATGTCATCTTCCCGTTCGCGGAGACGGTGAGACTGTACCGGCCATCCAATGTATGGTGCTGCCCGGATTTCGGGGGTACTGCCCTGGAGGGTGCCGGGAAAGGGCTTTTCGACGTCACCCTGTCGGAGAGCAGCGGGGAGACTTTGTTCTCCGGGGATTTCCGGAGGGAGAAGCTCCTGCAGTACATAGACAATATCAATATCTTCTATGTCGCCCTTACACGGGCCGTGAAAGGAATGTACATAATTGCCGGAAACCCTTCCAGGAAATTCCTGGCCTCGGTGGATAACCCTGTCCCGGAATGTTCCGATATGAGTCATATCCTGTATGCCTATCTCCGGAACCGGGGAATACGGGCCGGCTTCCGTTCTGTCGAGGAGGAGGACGGCAGGGTGAGCGTGTCGTACAGGCTCGGGGAAATTCCGGTGTCCCAGGAGGGGAGGAAGGTGCCCCGGCAGCCGGGGCACCTTCCTGCATCCTATCCTTCCTTCGCCCTAAATCCAGAGGCCGGGGAGGACGGCGGGCCTGTAAGGACCAGGCTTATCCTCAGCACGGAGAATGTGGACTATTTTTCCGAGGACGGTAGCCCGGGCCTGTATTCATCAGGGAGGCTCAGGGGGATTATCCTGCACAAGATACTGTCCTCCGTGAGGGTCGCGGAGGATCTCGGGAGGGCAGTGTCCGACGCGGTGGCTGCCGGTCTGCTGGACAGGGACGAGGCTGCAGATGCCGAAGCCTTCCTGTCCTCGAAGATAGCGTCCGTATCCGCCCTGGGATGGTTTGCCGCGGATGGTTCGCGAATCCTGAACGAGTCGCCGGTAATAGATACCGACGGCAGGGTCTACCGCCCGGACAGGGTTATCCTCCACAATGACGGGAGGGTCACGGTCATTGACTACAAGTTCGGCTCACGGGACAATTCCTACCGCAGGCAGGTCCTGAAGTATGCCGATATCTGGCGCCGGAAAGGGCATCCAGACGTCTCGGCCTATATCTGGTATGTAATGTCGGATTCCCCCGAGATTGTCACAGCGTAGGGTGCACCCGGGTGTAGTGTGGGCCGAAGCGGGCGAATGCCGCCCTGTCGAGGGCTTCCCTGTCGTCCGGGTGGGCTATGCCTATAAGGAGTTTAGCCCTTTCCTGCATTGATTTCCCGTAGAGGTTCACGGACCCGTATTCGGTCACGACCCAGTGCGCATGCGCCCTCGTTGTCACCACTCCTGCACCGTCCAGTATGGTAGGCGATATTTTCGGCTCACCTTTCCGGGTACGGGATGGCATGGCTATGATTGCCTTGCCTCCTTCCGAGAGGGAGGCCCCGTAGACGAAGTCTATCTGGCCGCCGACCCCGGAATAGAACCTTGTCCCTATGGAGTCCGCGCATATCTGTCCGGTGAGGTCTATCTGTACGGCCGAGTTTATCGCGACCATCTTCGGGTTCCTGGAAATTACCTCGGGGGAGTTGGTGTAGCCTACATCCATCATGGCCACCATGGGGTTGTCGTCTATGAAATCGTAGCAGGTCTGGGATCCGAGCAGGAAGGTGGCCACTATCTTCCCTTTGTCGGTGACCTTGCGCGAACCGTCGATGACACCCTTGTCAACAAGGTCCAGTACGCCGTCGGCAAACATCTCCGTGTGTATGCCCAGGTGCCTGTGGTTCCCGAGCTGGGCGAGGACAGCGTTAGGTATGGCCCCGATGCCCATCTGCAGGCAGGAACCGTCCTCTATAAGTTCCGCGCAATTCTTCCCGATGGCGGTCTCTACCTCGTCAGGCTGGCTGAAGTGGCCCGGGACAAGGGGCGTGTCGTCCTCCACGAAAATGTCTATGAGGTCCATGGGGATCATGGCCTGGCCCCAGGCTCTGGGCACGTTCCTGTTCACTATGGCTATTACGGTCTTCGCGCATTCAATGGCGGCGAGGGTCGCATCCACCGACGTCCCGAGGGAGACATACCCGTGCTTGTCCGGGGGACAGACCTGGATCATTGCCACATCGCAGGGAAGGGCCCCGCACCTGTAGAGCTTCTGGGTCTCCCCGAGGAAGACAGGGATGTAGTCAGAATATCCTTCCTGTACGCTTTTCCGTACGTTGGCCCCGATGAAGAATCCCTGGTGGAAGAAGATGCCCTCGAACCTGGGGTCGGCATAGGGCGCGGGACCTTCAGTGTGGAGATGATGTATCTTGACATCGTGGAGCTCCCCGGCCTCGCCCCTTCTGCACAGGGCTTCTATGAGCAGGCGCGGAGCGCTGGCTACACTGCTGAGATGTACATGGTCCCCTGATTTTACTACCTTGACGGCTTCGTCCGCCGTGACATAATGAATCTCCTTTTTCATGTTGTGATTAATAATAGTGTTGCAAGTCCGTTCTTTAAGAATCCCAAAGTTAATATTTTTTATTGTTTCTGCATAAATTCCTATTTTTGCACGGCAGAATAATTTTTCGGAGGCCAGACATCATGAAAGAAAGACAGGAAAAACTGGAAGCGTTCGGAAGGATTCTGGATATCCTGGACGAACTGAGGCAGAAATGCCCGTGGGACAGGGCACAGACGACAGAGTCCCTCAGGCCGCAGACGATAGAAGAGACATACGAACTCAGTGACGCCATCCTGAAAAAGGACGACGCAAACATATCGAAGGAACTCGGGGACGTGCTCCTCCATGTCCTTTTCTATGCCAAGATAGGGGAAGAGAAAGGTACCTATGACATAGTGGATGTCATAGACCATCTCTGTGACAAGCTGGTCTACCGTCACCCGCATGTGTTCTCGTCGGTCCGTGTCGCGGATGCGGCAGAGGTCATGAAGAACTGGGAACAGCTGAAACTGAAGGAGAAGGACGGGAACAAGAGGGTCCTTTCCGGTGTCCCGGAGACCTTGCCCCCTCTGCTCAAGGCGTACCGGATGCAGGACAAGGCCCGCGGTGTGGGCTTCGACTGGGAGGAGAAGGGCCAGGTATGGGACAAGGTATCCGAGGAGCTCGGGGAATTCAGGGCTGAACTCCGGTCAATGGAGGATGCATCCTCGGAGGAGGAGAAGAAGCAGGCCAGTGACAGGGCCGAGGCTGAACTCGGGGATTACCTGTTCGCGATAGTGAACGCCGCCAGGCTTTACGGTCTCAACCCGGATACCGCCCTCGAACGTACCTGCCACAAGTTCAGGCAGAGGTTCACTTACCTGGAGGAACATACCATCCGCCAGGGGCGCGACCTCAAGGACATGACCCTGGCTGAAATGGATGCCATCTGGGACGAGGCAAAACGGAAGGGGCTCTGAATGATGGAGGTTCAGGACAAGATGCCGGACATGGCCGTCCGTGACTGGCGGGAACGGACTGGCATGCTGCTCGGGACGGAGGGCCTGGAGAGGCTCGGGAACGCCTGCGTGGCAGTCGTCGGCGCCGGAGGTGTAGGCGGGTATGCCGCGGAGATGATAGCCCGGGCCGGGGTAGGGAAGATGATAGTCATGGACAGTGATGTGGTCTCGGTCACGAACAAGAACCGCCAGATACTGGCCCTGGACTCCACGGTCGGACGCCCGAAGTGCGAGGTAATCGCCTCCAGGCTGAAGGATATAAATCCGGGGCTCGACCTTACTGTGATAGGCTCCTACCTGGAGGCGGACAAGGTGGAGGAGACCTTTTCCGGCTTCAGTATCGACTTTGTCGTGGATGCCATCGACACCCTCGCCCCCAAGCTGGCCCTTATAAGATACTGCATTGATAAAGGTATCCCGATAGTGTCCTCCATGGGTGCCGGGGCGAAGATGGACGCGACCAGGATAAGGATAGCCGACATATCCAGGACCTTCAACTGTCCCCTTGCCTTTGTGGTGAGGAAGAGGCTCCGCAGGATGGGGATAAGGAAAGGCCTGCTGACAGTGTTCTCGGAAGAGCTCCCGGACAGGTCGGCCATCGTGGACTGTGACGAGAAGAACAAGAAGTCCAATGCCGGGACAGTCTCCTACATCCCGGCCGTATTCGGGTGCCTGTGTGCGCAGGCGGCCATAGCTTCCCTCCTTGATTCGGGGAAAAGGGCCGCAGGTCCGGCACCGGAGGCGGGGAGCATGGCCTGATTTGTCTTGTAAATTTTCAAAACTGTTCCTAAATTCGCAGGTTCGGCCGTCCAGGCCAGCAAACATATAAAACGTGAGTTCGATGAATTTTAATTATTGAAAAATCATCGAACTTCCGCTGAGGAGCAGGGCGGAAGTCCTGCGACGGGCCCCCAGCGAGGTCGTGAGCGGTTCATAAGAATGTCCGGTGGACATTCGAAAGCGAGCAGAGATGGGGGTGGCGCCCCTTGAAAAGGGGCTGTCGCCACAGCGACTGGGGTTTAAGATAATTGGATTTCGAGGGAGCAGGACGGAAGTCCTGCGACGAGCCCCAGCGAGGGGCAAATG
>JADIMQ010000070.1 GCA_017694655.1 Candidatus Cryptobacteroides merdigallinarum | reverse complement strand
CTTTAGTCCTTTGTACTCTTTCGAGTACGCCCGGAATAATATCAATACCCGTGCCGTCCCGGAAATACGGGCCAGAAGATGGATAAACGGAAAATATGTCACCGGGGCTTGCCAAAATGTCCGTGCCAATGTGCCAAAATGTCCGAAAAACATTATATTTGGAGTTGATTTTACGAGAGAACATGAGTGAAGAAGGAAACATCCTTATTAAAGGAGCAAAGGTCAACAATCTGAAGAACATAACTGTGGAGATCCCCCGCGGGAAGTTCATCGTCATAACCGGAATCTCGGGGTCCGGCAAGTCCTCCCTTGCCTTCGACACCCTGTTTGCGGAGGGGCAGCGCAGGTTTGCGGAAAGCCTTTCTTCGTATGCGAGACAGTTCCTGGGGAGGATGGTGAAGCCGGACGTGGAGCTGATAGAGGGGATACCTCCGGCTATCGCAATAGAGCAGAAAGTCAATACCCGCAACCCGCGGTCCACCGTTGCCACGAGCACGGAAATCTATGACTACCTTAGGATAATATTCGCCCGGATAGGCCGGACATACTCCCCGGTGTCGGGAGAGGAGGTCAAGTGCCATACGGCAAACGACGTCCTGGAATACATCTTTTCCTCCGGTTCGAGGACAGTGTATATCCTGGCCGACCTCGCCTGGAACACCCGCACGGACAAGGTGGAGCTGATGCTTGCCCTGAAGGAGGAAGGATATTCCCGCTTCTATTCCCCGGAAGGGGTGGTCCGTATAGAGGAGATAATGCAGAAGGCTGCGGACGGGGACTTTCCTGTGGACCTGTACCTTCTTGTCGACAGGCTGAAGCTGCCGGAAGAAGGCATCTCCTCCGTCCCGGCAGCTGAACGGGAGGACCTGGTCACGAGGCTGCACTCCTCGGTCCGGACGGCCTTCGACAAAGGGAAGGGGACGCTGTATGTCAAGACAGACGATGACGGCCTGAAGCAGTTCGTGAGCCGTTTCGAGGCCGACGGGATCACATTCCAGGAGCCAGACGAATATATGTTCAGCTTCAACAGCCCTCTGGGGGCCTGCCAGACCTGCGGAGGCCTCGGCCAGATAATCGGGATAAGCGAGGACCTTGTGGTGCCGGACAAGAGCAAGAGCATCTATGACGGTGCGATAGCCTGCTGGCGCGGAGAGAAGATGAGCTGGTTCAAGGACCTGATGGTAAGGAATGCCTACCGGTACGGGCTTTCAGTCTTCGAGCCTTACTGCAACCTTTCGGAAAAGGAGCGTGACCTGGTTTGGAACGGGCATCCGGCCGACACCGAGGAGGACTCCATAATAGGCCTGAACGAATTTTTCCGGTGGGTGGAGTCGAACAAGTACAAGATACAATATAAATATATGCTGAGCCGCTATTCCGGCAGGACCGTGTGCAGGGCCTGCGGAGGAAGCCGGCTCAGGAAGGATGCCCTTTATGTCAGGGTAGGGGGCAGGAACATACATGAGCTGCTGACGATGAACGTGGACGAGCTCTACTGTTTCTTCCGGGACATAAGCCTGACGGAATACGAGAAAAGCATAGTCTCCAAGGCTGTGGAGGAGATAATGTCACGCCTGCAGTACATAAGGGATGTGGGCCTTTCCTACCTCACTCTTGACAGGGCGTCCAACACTCTTTCAGGAGGAGAAAGCCAGAGGATAAACCTTGTGACTGCCCTCGGCAGTTCCCTGGTCGGCTCCCTGTATATCCTCGACGAGCCGAGCATCGGCCTGCATCCCCGGGATACGGACCGTCTTATAAACGTCCTGAAGAAACTCAGGGATATCGGGAACACGGTCGTGGTCGTCGAGCATGACGAGGAGATAATGCGTGCTGCAGACCTCCTTATAGACATTGGCCCGAAGGCCGGTGTCTACGGCGGGGAGATAGTCTTCAGGGGGAAGCTCGGTCCCGGAATAACCACTGCCGATATGGACAGGTCCCTGACCCTGCAGTACCTCTCCGGCCGGAGGAAACGTTATGTCAGGGAAAAGCACACTCCCGTGTACTCCATCAAGGTGGAGGGGGCAATGGAGCACAACCTGAAGAACATAGACGTGTCTTTCCCTCTCGGGGTGCTTACAGTCGTCTCCGGGGTGAGCGGCAGCGGGAAATCCTCTCTCGTTGGTGATATCCTGTATCCGGCCATGTTCCGGCACATCAACCACACCGGAACCGTGCCCGGGACCTTCAGGCAGCTGTCCGGGAATCTCGACAGGATTACCCAGGTGGAGTATGTGGACCAGAACCCGATAGGCAAGAGCTCCCGTTCCAATGCAGTGACCTACCTGAAGGTCTACGACGACATAAGGAAGCTCCTGGCGGACCAGCCTTATGCCAGGATGAACGGGTACACCCCTTCCCATTTCTCTTTCAATATGGACGGGGGACGCTGCCCGGAATGCCAGGGGGAAGGCTTCGTGAAGATTGAGATGCAGTTCATGGCGGATGTGACCATGGTCTGCGAGGCCTGCGGCGGCAAACGTTTCAAGCCGGATATACTTGAAGTAAGGTACAAGGGCAGGAATATCGACGACATCCTGAACATGAGCGTAGAGGAGGCCGTGGAGTTTTTCTCCTCCCAGCCTGAGCCTGCCGTGAAGAAGATTGCGGAACGCCTGCAGCCCCTTGTCGACGTCGGCCTTTCGTATATCAAGCTGGGGCAGAGCAGCAGCACCCTTTCAGGAGGGGAGAGCCAGAGGATAAAGCTGGCGTACTTCCTTTCCATGAATGACAGCCAGCCGAAGTCGCGGGACCAGCATATCCTCTTCATCTTTGACGAGCCTACCACGGGCCTGCATTTCTACGACGTTGAAAAGCTGCTCAAATCCTTCGATGTCCTCATTGGCAAAGGCCACTCCATCATAGTGGTGGAGCACAACCCGGACGTGATAAAGGCTGCGGACTGGGTGATAGACCTCGGCCCGGATGCAGGTGACAGGGGAGGGGAGGTCGTCTTCGAGGGGACTCCGGAGCAGATGATAGCGGAAGGCAGGACCTACACTGCGAAATATTTACAATAGGGAGACAAAAATTTACGTTAGGAAATTATGTACACTTTTTTGATTTGGTGCGCCTGGCTGGCACTCAGGATTGTTGCCCTGTGGAATGACAAGATACGGCTTTTCGTCCAGGGAAGGAAGGGTGTCCTTTCCAGGATAAAGGAGGCCGTGGCAGGCCACGATGACATAATATGGTTCCATACGGCGTCCATGGGGGAGTTCGAGGAGGCCAGGCCTGTGATTGAGGCGGTCCGGAGGCGTTACCCGGAACGAAAGATCCTGCTCACGTTCTTTTCCCCGTCCGGATATGAGGTGAGGAAGAACTGGAGTACGGTGGACTGGGTCTTCTACCTTCCTCTCGACACCTGCCGGAATGCCCGGAAATTCGTGGAGATTGTGCGTCCTGCCAAGGCTGTCTTCACAATAGGGGAGTTCTGGTTCAATTATCTGGAACAGTTGAGGAGGCACCATGTGGACACCTACATAATGTCGGTGCTCGCATCGAAGGATTCGCCGTATACGAAATGGTACGGGGCCCCGTACAGAAGGGCCTTGAGGAGGGTGTACAAGTGTGTGATGGTGAAGAACGGGGACACGGAAAAGGTGCTCCGGGGCTTCGGGTGCAGGAATGTTGCCGTGACTGGAGATGCCCGGATTGACAGGGTATGCTCCGTCGCTTCTGAAGACTGGCACGACAGGATAGTGGAAAAGTGGCTGGACGGGAGGAAGGCGGCCATATCCGGAAGTTCCGGACCGAGGGAGGACGAACTGTTCCTCTCCCTTGCGGAACGCTATCCCCAGGACAAGTTCATGTTCGTCCCTCATGAACTGGATGAGGGGCCCATCAGGCACATCATGGACTCCCTCGGGGACAGGGCCTTGCTTTACAGCCATCTGGAATATGTTTCCTCGTCAGGTGCTCCACGGGATGTCAGGGACAATCTCCTGGACACCCTGGGCAGCTACCAGGTCCTTGTCGTGGACAAGATAGGGATCTTGTCGAGACTGTACCGCTACGGGTGGTGTGCACTCATAGGGGGAGGGTTCGACAATCTCCCTCACAGTGTGATGGAGGCCGTGATTTACGGAATGCCGGTGGCCATGGGGCCGCAATACCATAAGAACAGTCAGTTCCTGGACCTTATGGAGTCCGGGGCGGCCACCCCTGTGGAGACAGTCCAGGATATCCAGGCCTGGTATGGAAAATATCGCGGCAACAAGGAGTTATTGGAAGGGATAAAGGAACTTGAAGCTGATTATTGCCGCGATAATATAGGTGCTACAGGGCGGATAATGTCCATCCTTGACGCTTGAGTGACGGATTTTTCCAGTTGCATTCCGCGGGTTGCCCCCCCCGGGTCCCGTCCTCCTGCAGCGTCAGTCTATTACAAGGAATATCATCTCCGCCTGGTTCAGGGGATACCCGGCCTCCATGTACAGGAGGCCGCTTCCACGTTCTTTCGTATACAGGGTGACGGATTTCCCGTCCTCTCCTACGGCATAGTCATAAATTCCCCGGCCCTTGTCATACTCCAGCTCCTCGATCCCTACGTCGAAAGGGGCCGATGGCGGGAAATATTCGCATGAGACTTCCACCACCTCTCCTTTCCTGCACCTGATGAAGTTGCCGGGGAATATTTTCATATAGTAAGGTGAAAAACGGACTGTCACGGCGCACTCCGCCGAGCAGCCGCTCCCGTCGGCCGCATAGCAGATTATCCTGCACGTACCTTCCCCTCTTGCCGTGACAGTGCCGTCTCCCGATACCGTAGCCACGCTTTTGTCGTCGCTGTCCCAGTACAGCCTCGTGTCCCCGCTGCCTTCCGGTGTCAGGTATGGACGGATGACCGTGCTTTCCCCTGCGTAGGAGAAGTTCAGGGATGAATAGGACAGCTCGAGTGTCCTGGCAAAGCTCTCTATCCCGGATTTGTCTATCCTCCATTCCGTCCCGTTCAGCCCGGAGCCTTCCGGCATTATCCGTATCTTGTATTCGGAGTTCCTGCAGATGTCGAAGTTCCCCGGGTCCTCTCCTGGGTAGAACCGGTATACAAGATACTCCCCGGGACGGGAATACTGCGAGTCCGACAGGTATTCCGAGCGTATTTCTATATAGGAGCAGAACGCCCGGCTGCCGCTGTTTTCCGGAAGGACCTTCAGGCTTTCATCCTCGTTGCCCGGAAGCAGGTCCCCCTGCATGTTCTCCAGCATGTAGAGGCTGACCTCTCCGCTAGTCCCGTCACTGTAAACCGTGTTCAGGACGTCCGTCTCATAGTCCTTCCTCATGAACCCGGAAGGGAAAAAGTCGAAAGGGTCACTGGCGTGGCTTGACATGAAAGGGGTTACAGAGCGCGGACACCTTTCGACCTTTATGCTTTTTATGTTGAACTCCACATCCTCGTCCAGCCTCGACCTGTCCACGCAGATACTTATCCTGGCCATGAGCCTTTCGAGCGGGACGGTGACCTCTCCCTCTGTGACGGTCACGTGTTCCAGCTTTCCGCTCATGGGCATGCCAATGGAGTAGTCGTCCGGATAGGCTATATGGTACCTCATTGCCTTCAGGTCCTCGAGTGTGCCGATGGCCGTTTCATAGCCGAAGTTGGCGCAGGCATAGAAGGAATATTCTGCATTCCTGAGCAGGTCTATGGACCAGCAGTATCCGGTACCGTCCCCGCCGGAGGATAGCCCTGTCAGGTAGGCCCTTCCTTCCAGGATACCGTATTCGTTGAATACAAATATGTTGAGGTCCGAGATCCGCATCTCGTCCGGGTCCAGGGCCCTTGTCCCGGCCACTGCCGGACGGAACCTTACTAAGGCTGTCTCCTTTATACCTTCCGCTGCCGTACAGTCTCCTGCGAGGTCCTCACAGGCATGGAAGACCGTACAGCACAGTACAAGGATGGATATTGCTCCTGCAGCTCCTGTTTTCATCAGCTTTTCCATAGGCAGTGGGTTTCAGAATTTTATCTCTGCTTCCGGGACGGTGTTCCACGGCTCTATCCCGGCTCCGATGCTGACGGTCTCCGGAGAGACCGGGACAGTGGGGTCGGCAGAGCCTGTCTGCCGTATCGTTATGTCGAGTGTATATCTGCAGTTGCGGCCGATGCCGGGTTTCCCTGCTATGTTCCCGAATTCGCCCCTGTTTATGTTTATGGGGTAGTAATATCTTCTGCCTCCGATATCCCCTGCTATGACGAGCCTGGTGTAGGGTGAGCCGGCGGAGTCCTCCTCTCCGCTGCTGGGATAGCAGTAGAGCCGTATGTCCGGATGCACCGCGTTGCTCCCGATGTCGCATCCGAAGGCGGCATACACCATTCCCGGATTCTCCAGGCTGCGTATGGCCTCGTCCGGGAACCCGTCAGTGTTTATAGGGGCCGTCGGGACGAAGGTCTCGTCCTCCATTATGCCTGCCAGGGAATTGATGTTGGAGAGGTAGACGGTGCCGTTTTCCAGGACAGAGCCCACGTAAGGCCGTCCGCCGAAGTCGCACCTTATGGAACGGATGTAGATTTCGGACAGAATAGGCTGCAGCTCCATCTCGAAATGCCCGTCATCCGCGGCCTCCATCCTCATGACCCCTGTCATCATTGGCGATGACGGGTCTTCCCGCCGCAGGTCGGCATACATCCCGGAGATTGTCTCGAACGACGAGACTGTGCTCCACTCATATTCGTCCTGCTGTGGGTTCGCTATGGCTACCACTATCTTGTCCCCTTTCCTGGAGGCGGCGGCCACGGTCATGTCCTCTCCTGCCTCCAGCCTCTGGTAGGAATCCATCCTTTTCAGGGCGTCATCGTTGAATATGAAGATGTCCACCGTCTTTCCGCCTGCAGGGGAGAAGATCCCGGTACCTGTCTTTATTATGAAGGAAGTCTCCCCGTCCTCTCCCGCCGGGACCACGGGACGGACCATCTCCGTCCCGGTACACCCGTACATGGAAAAGACAAAGGCCGGAATGTGAAAAAGCAAGGCGATTGCCGAACGGCATTGATGAAGTGTGAGCGAGATCCGGCCTTTGGATGCGGCTTCAGTATGATGTTTGTGTACCATTTCTGTTTTCCTTTGCCGCAAAACTATGGCAAGTTTTCCTGACAGGCTTTAAAAAAAAGAAAATTCAGGCCCGTTTTTCTCTTTTTTAAAGGAATTTCTTTTTTCATGCTTTCTTTTCTTCCGTTTTTCTTGTGTCAATGTGCTTTTTCTTGAAAATAATTTCTACATTTGGCAACAGGGGTGTGTATGATCGGCAAGAATTTGAGTCTGCCTGGTTATCGCAGACCTTTGCAGACTATTGGACTATGACTATATTACGACATTTCAGGCGTGTCTTTTCGCCGAGGACACATTTCCAGCCGATCTTTTCGCAGCAGGCGGCCTATATAAGGCAGGCATCGGCAGCCCTCCTCCAGATGATGAAGACAGATGACATTACGGAGCGCAAGAGGCTCGAGAAGGAGGTGAAGATGTGCGAGATCCAGGGCGACGCCATGCTTACGGAGTTCTATGAGCAGCTGAACGACAAGTTTTTCTCAATGCTGCACAGTTCCGACCTCCAGACAGTCGCGATGAATATCGACAATATCCTGGACAACATAAACGATTCCGCAAAGTCCGTGATAAGGTATATGCCCCAGACCATCGACGGGCAGTTGGTGGAGCTCGCGGAGTATATCTGCGCCGAGGCTGATGCCCTGACCCTGATTGTGACGGGGATGGACGAGATGAAGAAGAAGTTTTCCGACATGACCATACAGTGCGACCGTATCACCGAGCTCGAGCATGCTGCGGACGAGACATACGAGGAGTATGTGGGATATATCTTCCAGAACGAGACCGACGCGATAGAGCTCATGAAGCACAAGAATATCGCGGAGATGCTCGAGGCCACCACGGACACGGCCAAGACATTCTCCGACCATATCCGCAAGCTTCTCCTGCGTTACGTGGTTGAGAAATAGTATGGATGGCCGTCTCCTGCCTGGCAGGGGACGGCGTACGGGGGAAGAAACGAAACGTAGTAAAAAGGATATGGAGGATAGTGGGGTGAATGTTTTGAGGAATAGGGAGTTAGGACAGATTTGAGGAAGGTGACCGGTCAAAACGATTTGTGACTTTTGTGTTACAGTGGCTTTACATTTAGGCCGATTGTTCAAGGACTGTTCAAGTGAAATGTTACATCGAGGCAGATAATACTACAATAAGAGCATAAAAGTGTCGATATAGACCGCTGCAGGGGCGATTCTGGCCTTTGCGGCGGTTTTTATTATAGACTGTTCAAACGGCTCTAAATCGATGTCAAAATACCAGAAGATTTATCACTTTCGTGGGGCCACGAAAATGGTCGTTTTTGAGTTTAGGGTGTCATTTAGAGTGTCACTTAGGGTGTCAACCTTTTGTATTATCAAAACGAAACGTGCGTGTTAGGGTGTCATTTAGGGTGTCAACTTCCGGCAAAAAATAATAGGATACATAGGGGTCTAATGACCGAAAATACCCTCAAAAATGCCGAAAATGGGCGGATAGACACCCCTCTATGACCATAGATAAGGATGACTAAATTGTTGATAATAGTGGGAATGGCTTGAAAATGGTGCAGAAAAGTGTGTGTAGACAATACTATTTCGCTATTTTTGTACTATGAGAAAGATTATAGCATCCATATTCAAGCCCCTGATAATACGATGCAGAGCAAAATCAATCCTGGTATCGCAGATACGGCAATGGGATGTTTATATAGATGCCTTACGGAAATCAGTGGCAAATGGAGATAAAAAATGAAGCTATTGCAATAATTGCAGAGATTACGCTTATTATAAAACTCCAATTGGCGCGTTTCGACAATAAAAACTGATTAGTATATCCGCCTTGTCCATAAAACAATAAGCCTTCAGATGTAATTTCATAACAAGTACCGGACTGTTTGAGATACCCGTCTCTAATCAGTTTATCAAAGACTCTTTCATGCCCTTGTGGTTGTTCTGTAACTGTACTAATATCTCGAATCTTCTCATCTGTAAAAACCTCTAATATTGAATCCAATCTATATGCTTCAATATATTCGGCCCCATACAGTTTATAAAGGATTCTTGTCCTAATACTTATATCCATTATTCGATAGTATGAAAAGTGATGGATGCCTTGACGATGGCGAGGGC
>JADIMQ010000069.1 GCA_017694655.1 Candidatus Cryptobacteroides merdigallinarum | reverse complement strand
GACAGCAGGTTCGCCCTTACGGCCGTGTGCTCGAGAAGCATGGATACGGCGCAGGCATTTGCCGTCAGGCACGGGATTCCGCATCTGTTCACATCATTGGAGGAGATGGCCTCGAGTCCTGAGGTCGATGCAGTCTATATCGCGACTCCGAATTTCCGTCATGCCGACCAGAGCATCCTCTGCATGGAACATGGGAAGCATGTGCTGTGCGAGAAGCCTCTGGCTTCAAACGCCGTTGAAGCCAGAAAGATGATAGAGACGGCTGAACGGCACGGGGTTGTCCTGATGGAAGCGATGAAACCTGTCATGACGCCCAATTTTACCGCCGTGCGGGAAGCTGTCGGGCGCATAGGCAAGGTGCGCAGGTACTTTTCTTCATACTGCCAGTACTCTTCGAGGTATGACAGGTACAAGGCAGGGGAACTTCCGAACGCTTTCAACCCTGCATATTCCAACGGGGCTCTGATGGACATCGGTGTCTATACCATTTATCCGATGGTAGTACTTTTCGGGATGCCTGTAGAAGTCAGGGCATCCGGACTGCTTCTTCCGTCGGGTGCAGACGGGCAGGGGACTGCGGTATTCCGGTATGAGGGTATGGAAGCGACCGTAATATATTCAAAGATAGCGGATTCCTTCCTGCCGACAGAGATCCAGGGCGAGAAGGGGACGGTAATTGCCGACAGGATAAACAGTATAGGCCGGGTGACTTTTGTCCCGCATGCGGAGAATGTTTCCGGAGGGAAGGGCCGGAAGTCCGACCCCGTCGACATTTCTGCCGTAACCGGCAAGGACGAATATTATTACGAAGTGGCCGAATTCATAAACCTGATACAGTCAGGGAAACGGGAATCCGCTCTGAACAGCTACCGCAACTCTTTGGACACGATGCTTCTGCTCGATGAAATACGCCGCCAGACCGGAGTAGTCTTTCCGGCTGACGGACATTGCTGATCAAGTAAAAGGGGCTTTAGAAATCCTTGCAGATTTCCAGTCCTTTCGCTATTGCCGCTTCTATCTTCCTGTCGATTTCTTCAGGGGTGCTGTAGTCGAGGTTTTCGGCTGCTACCGTGATGACTTCACCCCAGCCCCACAGAGCGGAAAGGGCCTTCATATAAGGTGTGGCGGCGTCCAGAGCGTCTCCGGTGTGCACATTCATGCCGCGTGTGGTGATGTAGAGCACCTTTTCACTGCGGCAAAGACCTTCGAAGTCTGTCCCGTTGTCCCTGAATGTAATGTTGAAAAGCGACATGTTCTCTATGAAGACTTTGAGGATAGCCGGAAAACTCATGTCCCAGAACGGTGCTGCGATCACTATCCTGTCCGCATCGGCGATTTTCCTGGCCATAGCGACGATTTCTTCGGGAACATAGCCGCTGCTGCGCTCTGCGAGCACTTTCCTCCCGACGGACTGATAATCCTGTCCGTCGAGGCGGACGGTCTCGATTTCATATCTTTTCTCCAACTCTGCCGTTATAGGTCCGAGTATCCTTCTTGTCCTTGATGCCTCGTCCCGCATGCAGGCATCTATCACCATGAGTTTTTTCATTATTGTATCTGTTTTAAAATGTTGTCAGATAAATTTCCCCGTGACGCTTTCCCGGCATGCCTTTACCTGCTCCGGAGTACCGGTTACGACTATTCTTCCTCCGTCTTCTCCTCCTCCCGGTCCCATGTCTATGATATAGTCGGCGTTGCGGATTACATCCAGATCGTGTTCTATGACAATGACTGTCGCCCCGTGGTCGACGAGACTTTGGAATACCTGCAGAAGGGTCTGGACATCAGAAGGATGGAGCCCTATGGTCGGCTCGTCGAACACGAATACCGAATCCTCCTGCCCGCGCCCCATCTCGCTGGCGAGCTTGAGCCTCTGGGCTTCGCCTCCTGACAGTCCCGGGGTTTCTTCACCCAAGGTGAGGTAGCCAAGTCCGAGCTCCTGCAGGACCTGGAGTCTCTGGCGGACGGTCTTCAGGTCGTTGCATGCCGTAAGGGCATCGGTTATATCCATATCCATCAGCTCGGGAAGCGAATAGAACTCTCCTGCGGCATTTTCCCTTCTGATCCGGTATGCGGCCCTGGAGTATCTCGAACCGCGGCAGTCAGGGCACGGTATATCCACATCCGGCAGGAACTGGACATCCAGACTGATGACTCCTGTCCCGTCGCAGGTAGGGCATCGGAGCTTTCCTGTGTTGTAGGAGAAATCCCCGTCTTTGTACCCTTTCTCCTTTGCATCTGCAGTCTTTGCGTAGACTTTCCTCAGCTCGTCATGGACGTTGGCGTATGTGGCGACTGTCGAACGTATATTGATACCGATAGGGGAGGCATCGATTAGCTTGACCTGGCGGATTCCCCCGGCTTCGACTTTCCTTACATGGTCCGGAAGCCGGTTCTTCCCGATATATGCCTGGAGGCCAGGGATAAGGCTTTCAAGCACGAGTGTCGTCTTTCCTGATCCTGAAACCCCTGTGACTACGGTCAGGCGGCCTTTCGGTATGTCGACTTCGAGCGGTTGTACGGTGTGTATACGGCCGGTAGACAGGTGTATCCGTCCTTTTTCGAAGATTTTACCTGCTTCGGCCTGCTTCCTGGCCCTGACATCAGCCTTGCCTGACAGGAAAGGCCCGATGCGGGAAGCCGGATTCTTCATGATTTCAGGTATGCTGCCTTCGGCAATTACCCGGCCTCCGGCCGAGCCTGCGCCCGGTCCCATCTCTATTATATGGTCAGATACGGAAAGTATCTGAGTATCATGGTCTACAAGCACGACGGAATTCCCGTCGGCTATCAGGTCCTTCATCACTCCTGCAAGTCCGACTATGTTTGCCGGGTGCAGCCCGATTGACGGCTCGTCCAGTACATACAGCACCCCTGTAGTGCGGTTCCTTACTGCGCGGGCCAGCTGCATCCTCTGCCTTTCACCTGTAGAAAGGGTCGAGGCCGCTCGGTCCAGACTCAGGTAGCCAACACCCAGGTCGAGCAGCCTTACGGATGCATCCAGAAAAGATTCACAGATGCTTGCAGCCATGGGGCGCATTTCTTCAGGCAAAGTCCGGGGAATGCCCTTGACCCACTCCACCAGTTCGTTCAGGGTCATCCTGCAGGCTTCGGCAAGTGAAATCC
>JADIMQ010000068.1 GCA_017694655.1 Candidatus Cryptobacteroides merdigallinarum | reverse complement strand
CAGTGCTCGAGCGGTCCGCCCTGGACGCCGGGGAAGACGCTCGAGTTGAGTATCTGGGACATCTTCTTCACGACGCCTTTCGGGGTAGTGAGCCCCCACGGGTTGTCGAAGTCCTTGCCCATGAGTATGATGCCTCCCCTCGGGCCCCTGAGGGTCTTGTGCGTGGTGGAGGTGACGATATGCGCGTATTTCACCGGGTTGCTGAGCAGGCCTGCCGCTATGAGCCCCGCCGTATGTGCCATGTCCACCATGAATATGGCCCCTACACTGTCGGCAATCTTCCTCATGCGCTCCCAGTCCCATTCCCTCGAATAGGCGGAGGCACCTCCTATGATAAGTTTCGGCTTGTATTCCAGGGCCTTCTTCTCCATATCGCTGTAGTCGATCATCCCCGTGACCTCGTCGAGCCCGTATGACACGGCATTATACAGTATCCCGGACATGTTCACCGGGGAACCGTGGGTCAGGTGCCCGCCGTGCGCGAGGTCGAGTCCCATGAAGGTGTCGCCGGGCTTCAGGCAGGCCATCATTACTGCCATGTTCGCCTGGGCTCCCGAGTGGGGCTGGACATTGGCGTACTCGGCTTCGAAAAGCTGGCACACCCTGTCAATCGCGAGCTGCTCTATCTGGTCCACTATCTCGCATCCGCCATAGTATCTCGCTCCGGGATACCCTTCGGCATATTTGTTCGTGCAGACGGAGCCGAGAGCTGAAAGGACCTGCTTGCTGACATAGTTTTCCGAGGCGATCAGTTCAAGGCCGGTGGTCTGTCTTTCTTCTTCTTTTTTGATCAGATTGAAAATCTGAAGATCCTGTTTCATGTCGCTATGATTTTATGTATCGCGACAAATTTACTCATTTTTTAGAAACTGTCCCGATTTATTTGAAAATAATATGAACACCCAGGGAGTGCCGCCATTCCGCCAAAATAGGTATCTTTGCAGGATCCCGGACAGGGCAGGCCCGCCCCGGGAACGAACACAGGAAACAAGGAACAACAGGCATCGATCCATGTCAGACAGGAAATTACTGAACATAGAACTGGGCCGTCTTTCGGTCGAGGAATACAAGAGCACACCCGGGACCGGGATAGCGGTGGTCCTGGACAATGTGAGGAGCGCCCACAATGTGGGCTCGGCTTTCAGGAGCTGCGACTCTTTCAAGATAGACAGGATATACCTATGCGGCATCTGTGCCGTGCCACCGTCTCCCGAGATACACAAGTCCGCCATAGGCGCCGAGTTCAGCGTGGACTGGGAATACTCCGCAGAGACTCTCCCGGTGGTGAGGAAGCTGCAGGAGGAGGGCTATTGCGTGGTAAGCGTGGAGCAGACGGAAAAATCCGTCTCCCTCGAGGATTTCACACCTGGAGAGGGACGGAAATATGCCTTTGTCTTCGGAAACGAAGTCGACGGAGTGTCACAGGATGTCGTGGACGCCTCTGACTTTTCACTCGAGATACCCCAGTACGGCACCAAGCATTCCCTGAACGTGTCGGTCTCCGTCGGTATAGTCCTGTGGGCTGCCCACCGTCGGCCTACCTCCCGTTCCACTTCAAGGCCTTGAAGAGCTCCACTACCACGAGAGGAACAAGGGCAAGGCCTGCTACCGTGAGCCACTGGATATATCCCATTTCCGTGAAACTGAACGCCTTCGCGAGAGAAGGCACGAGCAGCACTGACAGGGAGAACAGGAGGGACGCGAAGATAGCGAAAATCAGCGGCTTGTTCTCCAGCGGGTTGAACCTGAAGCGGGATTCAGTGTTGGAATGCAGGTTGCCGGCATGTACGAGCTTGGCGGCTATCAGGGAGGCGAAGGCCATGGTCTGCCCGAGAGACTCGGCGGCCGCGTCGCTGCCGTAGATCCCGTAGCCCATCTGCTTGCCCAGGAGGAACGCCACGAGGGTAATGGCCCCCATCATGACGCCCTGGTACCCTATCCTCCATACCATACCCTTGTCCATGAACTGCTTCCCGGCACCCCTCGGGCTCTTCTTCATAATGTCCTTGGCCGCAGGGTCGAGACTCAAGGCCAGGGCCGGGAATGTCTCGCTCACGAGGTTTATCCAGAGTATATGGATAGGAAGGAGCGGGATGCCCATGTTGAATATTGAGGTCACGAACAGCAGCAGCACTTCCCCGAGATTTGTCGAGAGGAGGAAAAGTATGGTCTTCAGGATGTTGTCGTATATCCGCCTGCCTTCCGACACGGCGGACACGATGGTCACGAAATTATCGTCGGACAGGATCATGTCTGAAGCGTCCTTGGCAACCTCGGTCCCGGTAATGCCCATCGATACCCCTATGTCGGCCTGCTTCAGGGCCGGGGCATCGTTCACCCCGTCACCGGTCATGGCCACTATCTCGCCTTTCTTCTGCCAGGCCGTCACTATCTTGACCTTCTGCTCCGGGGCTATACGTGCGTAGACAGTGTACTTGTCCACATTCTCCCCGAAAGTCTTCTCGTCCATCCTGTCCAGCTCGGTGCCGGTTATGGACAGGTCCCCGTCCCGGTGTATGCCTATCTTGGTGGCTATGGCCAGGGCCGTGGCCTTGTGGTCCCCGGTTATCATTATCGTCCGTATCCCGGCCTCGTGGCATTCCTTTATAGCCCCTATGACCTCCTCCCTCTCGGGGTCGATCATGCCTGTCATGCCGGCGAAGATAAGGCCGCTCTCGACTTCCTCCATCTCGGAAGATACCTTGTCCACAGGCTTGTATGCCATGGCGAGCACCCTGAGGGCGCGTTCAGCCATCTGCCTGTTCATCTCCTGCAGACCTGCGACATCCTCTCCGGTAATCTCCCTGACACCGTCTGCCGTCTCTATGTGCGTGCAGACCGAGAGTATCTCGTCGAGACCTCCCTTCACGTTCACCTGCAGGGAGCCGTCCTGCATCCTGTTTATTGTGGACATCCTCTTGCGCGAGGAGTCGAAGGCAACCTCGCCCACCCTCGGGCAGGCCGTGTCAAGGGAAGCCTTGTGAACCCCATGCTTCGCCCCGAGGTCTATCAGGGCAATCTCGGTAGGGTCCCCGACCCTCGTGGTGCCGCCCTCGCTGTTCTTTACCTCCTTGGCGTCGCAGCACAGCACGGAAACGGTTATGAGCCTGTCCGGGTTCCCGGAAGACGGATGCTCCTCCACCACGGTCATCTGGTTCTTGGTGAGGGTGCCGGTCTTGTCGGAACATATCACCGTGGTGCAGCCGAGGGTCTCTACGGACGGCAGCTTGCGGATTATTGCGTTGTGCCTCACCATACGCCTCACACCCATCGAGAGAATTATGGTGGATATGGCCGGAAGTCCCTCCGGTATCGCGGCCACCGCAAGGGAGACGGCCACCATGAGCATGTTTATCACCGGACGCCCGTAAAGTATCCCGATTATGAATATTACAACGCAGATGAGTACCGAAGCCGTGCCTATCACCTTTCCCAGCTTCTCCAGGCGCACCTGCATAGGGGTCTGGGTGTCGGATTCCCCGCCGAGCATGTCGGCTATCTTGCCTATCTCGGTATCCATGCCGGTCCCCACGACTATCCCTTTCCCGTGGCCGAATGTCACCACGCCGCTGGAATATGCCATGTTCCTGCGGTCCCCGAGCGGGATATCCCCTTCAGCGAGGGGCTCCGGGCTTTTCTCCACAGGCACCGACTCTCCTGTCATGGACGATTCCTGGATGCTCATGTTGCAGGACTCCGTTATCCTGATGTCGGCCGGAACTATGTCCCCGACCTCGAGTTCCACGAGGTCTCCAGGCACCACATCCTCGACATTGACGACCATGGCCTCCCCGTCCCTGGCCACCTTGGCCACAGGGGCAGCCATCTTCTTCAGCGACTCAAGGGATTTCTGTGCCTTGAACTCCTGGTATGCCCCGATAAATGCGTTGAGCAGCAGGATACCCATTATTATATAGGTATCGAGCAGCCCTTCCCCGGTCTTGACTCCCATTATCCCGGAGATGACGGCGGCTATGATGAGGAGTATTATCATGAAGCTCTTGAACTGGGCGATGAACATCGAGAAGAAGGACTTGTTCTTCTTCTGCACAAGGGTGTTCTTCCCGTATTTCCCGATCCTCGCGGCAATCTCGTCCTTCCTGAGCCCGCGCACCGGGTCAGTCCCGAATTCCCTCGAGACTTCTTCGGCGGATTCGCTGTAAAAATTTTTCATTACTGGCTATTCTTTTTTCCTTTAAACGCCTGCAAAAATAATTGCATAGTCATTATATATTGTTAAGTTTGCAGAATAAAAAATGTAGAAAAAGTCGGATTCGGAATGAAGGAAAAGAGACGCGGACAGTATGAGTACATAGACATAGGTGAGCTTTTCAATACTGGCAACACACGGACCATCAAGAACTTCTATCTTTCGGACGGGGGCCTGGACAAGCGTTTGCTCGAAATCGGGAGGCCATTTATGTTTAACGGCTTTTCGGTCATCCTGTGCCGCAGGGGGGAATGTTCCCTGAAGGTCAGCGGCCGGGACTACGAGGCCGGCCCGGGCTCCCTGCTAATCCTCTCCCCGGACCAGCTTGTAGAGGTCTTCTCCGTATCCGGGGACTTCTCCCTGAGGTCCATCCTCGTATCCCTTGACGTGATTCTCGAATTCCCGAGCCCGGTGGACATAGACATCCTGAACACGGCCCTCAGGAACCCCTTGTTCACCCTGCCCGCGGACAAGGCCTCCCACCTCCTCGAATATTTCGACTTCCTTGAGAAGGAGTACAGGGAGACCGGCAACGCATACCGGGAGGAAATATCCAAGACCCTCCTGTACGCCCTGATGCTGGAGATATGCGATATAATAAGGTCGGAGACGGGAGACAGCGGGGACGTAGCCAGGCCAAGGCAGGAAAAGCTGACGGACGACTTCTTCAAGCTGATGGCGAAATACTACAGGACCGAGCACAATGTCGCCTTCTACGCCGACAAGCTGAACCGGACCCCGAAATACCTCTCCGTGGCCATAAAGCGCCTCAGCGGCCGTTCGGTTCCGGACTGGATTAATTCCACCCTGATAAGCGAGATAAAGCTCCTCCTGAGGGTCACTGACAAGACCGTCCTCGAGATTTCCGAGGAGCTCAATTTCTCCAGTCCCTCGTTCTTCGTCCAGTTTTTCCGCCACCATACTGGCGTCACCCCCCTGCAGTACCGCAGGCAGGGCGGATGACCCCTGCAGAAAAATGCAGGATACATTTTGCCTTGCCTGGATGGAATATTCCGAATAATTTTGTAGTTTTACAAATATTATGGAAATGTCGTCTGTTATGAAAAAACCGTTGACGGCCCTCATCTGGACCATGTTGTCATTCCCTGTATTTTCCCTGGTTTCCTGTACTTCAGGGGAGAGGACTGTAGAAGATCCTGTCATAGGCTATGCCAATACATACACACTTGACATTGCCCGGGTCGAACTGACCGATACCTCGACCGTGCTTTCCATTACTGCGAAATATATCCCCCGCTACTGGATAAAGATATCGTCGGACACCTACCTCTTGTCGAAGGGCAGGAAGTACAGGATGACCGGGACGGACGGCATCGAGGCGGATTCCCTCTTCTGGATGCCGGATTCCGGCAAGGCCGCCTTCAGGCTCATGTTCGAGCCCCTTCCCCGGAACGCCAGGTCTTTTGATTTCATTGAATCCGACGCGGAAGGCTGCTTCAGGATCTTTGACGTGGACCTTACCGGAAAAGCGTCGTATAGCACTTCACGCGGGATTCCGGCAGAACTTGAGGAGGCAGGCGGCGATGCACGTGTGCCTGGACCGGAATTCAGGACAGGGCGGACGACAGTGAAGCTCCATCTTCCCGGATACCGTCCCGAGTTCGGCATAAGCAAGGCGGAAATGTATGTGAACACACTGCTTTCAGGGCAGGAGACATATACCGCACCGGTGGACCAGGAGACCGGGACAGCTGAATTCAGCTTCATGCAGTACGGGCCGGCAATCGGCGGGATTGTGATTGAAAATACCGGGAGCGATATCTGGCTGTCTCCAGGGGAGGAACTGGATGTGTACTTCGACCCGAGGGTCAAGGGCTGGAACCTGTATAATTCCAGGGAACGTGACGGCGGGGAGGATGGAAGCGGTGACGGCTTCTGCTGGTTCAGGGCTTCTGGGAAATACGCGGAACTGACCAATTCGTATGCCGGGGACAGGATCCCGTACGGGATGTCGTTGTATTCCGGCGAGTTCGCCGATTACAGGATGACGGCCGACGAATATACGGACCATGTCATATCCATATACAACAGCCTCTCCGGCATGCTCTCCTCCAGCGGGATATCTCCTCTCATGAAGGAACTGGGGCAGCTGAACCTGAAGCAGCAGCTTGTCACTGCCATTGCGGAGGGCGATTTCCTGCGCAAGCATAACTATATGAACGTGCATGACAAATGGGAACTGTTCCGGGAGGAGATCCCCTACAGGATAGATCCGATACGCCTGGACAATTTCCGGAAGGTCCTGGAGCTGGTGGATATCGGCGACCCGGCTCTCCTTATGGGATCCAATGTGTCGGACTACATATCTGCGCTCACATCCATGGATGAAGACCTGCTGCAGGCCTCCGGTGAGGATTCCGCTCTGGTGCGGGACCTCAGGATGGCCCTGCCCCTGGCATCGGAGGCCGCCGATGCTGCATTGTCAGAGGAGGACATCGAAAAGTGCGGCTTCAGCATGCCGTTCTATGAGGAGGCCCTGAAGTCCATGCAGGAGGCCTCTGAAAAAGCCCTTGCCCTGGCGGGAGGCCAGACTGAAATGAAGGTCCCTGATGTCCCTGACGGGAGCCTTTTCGATGCCATCATAGCCCCGTACCGGGGTAAGGTCATAGTCGTGGATTTCTGGAACACCTGGTGCGCCCCATGCCGTGCGGCACTGGAGGCGAATGAGCCGTTGAAGGACTCCTTGCCGGGAAAGGACGATATAGTATGGATATATGTCGCTAACACTACATCCCCTCTTGTCAAGTACCGGACCATGATTCCCGGCATAAGGGGACTGCACTACCGCCTGGAAGGGAAGCAGTGGGCCTACCTGTGCGACAAGTTCGCGATAGACGGCATACCGTCCTATGTCCTCGTGGACCGGGACGGCAGCTACAGTCTCCGCAACGATTTCCGTGACCACGATGTCCTGAAGGAGACACTGGAGGAAATGACAGGAAAAAAATAACACAACCAATATTATGAGTATCAGGAAAACGATTTTTGCAGGACTTCTCCTGCCTCTCTGTGCATGTGTCAGTGCCGGAGCAACAAGCGGAACAACACGTGCCGGTTCAGTGGGCGACGGGAATACCGTTGCCGCAGGAAAAGTGGGCCCGGCCCTTTACCGGGATGCCTCCCAGCCGGTGGCCCTGCGGGTGGAGGACCTCATGTCGAGGATGACCCTGCACGAAAAGGCCGCCCAGCTGAGCCAGTATTCCCTCGGCCAGAACGACAATGTTAACAACACGGACGAGGTGGTGGACAAGATCCCGAGCGAGGTGGGGTCGCTCATCTACACTTCGGACGACGCCAGGCTGCGGAACGCCATGCAGAGGAAAGCCGTGGAGGAGACCCGGCTCGGGATACCGATACTGTTCGGCTACGATGTAATACACGGTTTCAGGACAATCTACCCTATACCTCTCGCGCAGGGCGCATCCTGGAACCCGGGACTTGCCGGGCAGGCCTGCCGTGTGGCAGCACAGGAGGCCTATGACGCCGGGGTGGACTGGACATTCTCACCTATGCTCGACATCGCCAGGGATGCACGCTGGGGAAGGATTGCCGAGGGCTACGGCGAGGACCCGTACCTGACCTCGGCCTTCGGTGCGGCTTCCGTGAAGGCGTACCAGGGTGAAGACCTGTCGCAGCCGTACAATATTGCGGCCTGCCTCAAGCACTACGTAGGCTACGGGGCGTCGGAGGCCGGTCGGGACTATGTCCCTACCGAGATTTCCCGCCAGACTCTCTGGGATACCTACCTCCCTCCTTTCCAGGCTGGCATTGAGGCAGGCGCCGCCACTGTAATGAGCTCTTTCAACAACATCAGCGGCACACCGGGGTCCGCCAACCGGTATACCCTTAACGATGTCCTGAAAGAAAAGTGGGGGCATGACGGTTTTGTAGTGGCCGACTGGAATGCTGTGGCGCAGCTGATAAACCAGGGCCTTGCCCCGGACGGGAAGGCGGCCGCGATGTATGCCATGAATGCCGGTCTGGACATGGACATGGTGGACAACCTCTACATGGAACATCTCGAAACCCTTGTTAAAGAGGGAAAGGTGTCCATGGAAAGGATTGACGACGCGGTACGCAGGGTCCTGACGCTGAAATTCAGGCTCGGGCTCTTTGAACATCCGTACACAGAAGAAAAGCCTGAAGATGAACGTATCCTTCTCCCTGAAAGCCTGGAAGTTGCCGAGCAGATGGCCCAGGAGTCCATGGTGCTCCTGAAGAACGAAGGGGCCGTCCTCCCCTTGAAGCCGGGGCGGAAGATTGCGCTCATAGGTCCTATGGCAAAGAACCGTGTGGACCTGCTCGGCTCGTGGTCCGGACGTGGACGCGAGGAGGATGTCATCAGCATCTATGACGGCCTTTCCTCGGCCTTGTCAGGGAAATCCGAAATACTCCATGCTGCAGGCTGCGGCTTTGACGGCAGCGACACCACAGGGTTTGCCGAGGCTGTCTCCGTTGCCGCTTCCGCAGACGTCGTGGTCCTGTGTCTCGGGGAAAGGCGCGGCTGGAGCGGAGAGAACGCTTCCCGTTCCACAATCGCCCTCCCTGCCATACAGGAACAGCTTCTCATGGCAGTGAAACGGGCCGGGAAGCCGGTGGTTGTCCTTCTCTCCAACGGACGCTCCCTCGACCTGACCCGCATTTCTCCTGCAGCCGACGCCGTACTGGAGATCTGGCAGCCGGGAGTGATGGCAGGGCCTGCGGTGGCCGGCATACTTACGGGAAAATACAACCCTTCCGGACGCCTCACCGTGACTTTCCCGTACACCACCGGGCAGATACCTATATATTATAACCACAGGAACAGCGGCAGGCGCGGTACCCAGGGCCTGTACCAGGATATACCGAGCACTCCTATGTACGAGTTCGGCTACGGCCTCAGCTACACCACCTACGACTACGGGCAGATCGAAGTCTCCTCCTCCAGCCTTGACGCCGACGGCACTGTCACCGCCAGCATCAAGGTGCGCAACTCCGGAAAGACGGACGGAAAGGAGACCGTACAGTGGTACATCTGCGATCCTTATTCCACCATTACCCGTCCTGTCAAGGAGCTGAAGCATTTCGAGAAGAGGCTCATAAGGAGTGGTGAGGAAGAAACCTTCACCTTCGAGATAGACCCGATGAGGGACCTTTCCTTTGTGGACGGGGACGGGAAGCGCGTCCTTGAGGCCGGAGACTACTACATCATCGTGAAGGACCAGAAAATCAAGATCACGCTGACGGACTGACTCCCGTGCGGGTCCCTGCGGGACTTCTGACCGTCTCCTCTCCGGAAATTGCTAAAAATTTCCGATATGATTTTGAATATTAAAAAAATAAATCTACTTTTGCACGAATTAGCGGATAAGTGTTTATTTTTTAATTATTATAGCAATGACAAAGGCAGAGATTGTAAACGAAGTCGCCAAGGCGACCGGTATCGAGAAAATCACGGTTCAGACTGTTGTAGAGGCATTCATGGAGAGTGTAAAGGATTCTCTGGCAAAGGGAAATCCGGTTTACCTCAGGGGCTTCGGCAGCTTCATCATCAAGCACAGGGCAGAGAAAGCCGCCAGGAACATCAAGCAGAAGACTACCTTGACCATTCCTGCACACGATATCCCGGCTTTCAAACCGGCGAAGATTTTCATGAACATAGTAAAGAAATAATCGTTAAATTTATTTGATTATGCCAAGCGGTAAGAAAAGGAAAAGACACAAGATGTCGACGCACAAGCGTAAAAAACGCTTGCGCAAGAACAGGCATAAGAAGAGAAAGTAATTTTCTCGTCTGCCGAACATAAGGTGGTGTCGGGACGGCACCCCTTTGTTGTTTATAGGGAAACCTCTAATGATAATCAATGGAGTCATCTGTAAAAGATCTTATTGTTGATGTCAATTCAACGGAAGTCTCGATAGCTCTGCTGGAAAACCACAAGCTGATCGAGCTCAACAAGGAGTCGAGCCAGGGCCATAACTTCTCCGTCGGGGACGTGTATCTCGGGAAGGTGAAGAAAATACTTCCGGCCCTGAATGCCGCATTTGTGGACATCGGCGATGAAAAGGAGGCTTTCGTGCATTATCTCGACCTGGGGCTGTATTTCAGTTCTTTCGACGAGTTCGTAAGGAAGATAAACCAGAATACGGACCACAAGGCGCTGTTCTCGAAGATAAAGATAGGGCCCATCCTGCAGAAGGAGGGCCGTATCGAGAACGTCCTTTCCCCGGGCCAGATGATGATTGTACAGATAGTCAAGGAGCCGATTTCCACCAAGGGGTCGCGGCTGACTGCAGAAATTTCATTGGCAGGGCGCAACATTGTCCTTCTCCCTTTCGCGGAAAAGGTCAGCGTATCCCAGAAAATAGCCTCCAAAGAGGAAAAACGGAGACTGGAAACCCTTGTAAGGAGCATCCTCCCAAAAAACTACGGGGCCATCATCAGGACTGCGGCCGAAGGCAAGAAAGCAGCCATACTCGATGCCGAGCTGATGTCCCTCGTCGAGAAATGGGAAAGCTCCTGGAACAAGATTGCCCGGTCCAAGTCCATCCAGCTGCTGTTCACTGAATACAGCAAGACCACCACGGTCCTCCGGGATCTTCTCAACGATTCGTTCTCGAACATCTACATAAACAGCGAATCGGTCTACGAGGAAGCGAGGAAGTATATCTCGCTCATCTCCCCGGAACAGGAGAAGATTGTCAAGCTTTACCGGGAGAACCAGCCGATATTCGACCATTTCGAGGTCACGAGACAGATCAAGAGCTCTTTCGGGAAGGTGGTGCCGATAAGGCAGGGTGCGTATCTTGTAATCGAGCATACTGAAGCACTGCACGTTATTGATGTCAACAGCGGAACCCGTTCCAAGAACAAGGAGCAGGAGCAGAACACCTTTGACATCAATTGCTTTGCAGCCGAGGAGATAGCCCGGCAGCTGAGGCTCAGGGACATGGGCGGCATCGTGATAGTCGACTTCATCGACATGGAGAGCACGGACCACAGGAACCAGCTCTTCAAGCGGATGCAGGAGCTGATGGCGGGCGACAGGGCAAAGCACAACGTGCTGCCTCTCACCAAATTCGGACTTATGCAGATCACCCGCCAGCGGGTAAGGCCGGCAACCGAGATAAACACTACGGAAGTGTGCCCGGCCTGCCACGGGACAGGGAAGATCTCCTCGAGTCTGGTGATAGACGAGGCCATAGAACGGAAACTGTCCTACTATGTTTCCGAGAAGGGGATTACATCCTTCATCCTCAAGACGAGTCCTATACTGGGAGCCTATCTTTCGAGAGGGCTGTTTTCCATAATAGGAAAATGGAAAAGGAAGTACAGGTGCAAGATAAGACAGGTTGAAATCTCTGATTTCACCGTCCTGCAGAATGAATTGTACGACGAAAAGGGGGACAAGCTCGAATGAGCTGTCCCCCTTTTCCCATTTTACCGGAACAGGACGGTTTTTAAATACTGCAAATTTTTTGCTCTGACAACAACAGTTTTTAATTTTGCATACGGAAAAAACTGACGGGATGGATCGGCTCTTGTATGAATGCTCGCTCTGTGCGGCATTGTCGCTTATGCTTTTTTTCGGTGTCTATTTCATGTTTGCCAAAAGGCCTGACAAGCATGTTTTCGACAATTATATCCGTTCGAGGAAGATAATGGGAGCTGCATTGCTCCTGCTTTCGGCAAACTATCTGGTGCACCTGTTCTGCAGCCTGCGTTTCACCGCTCCCGGTGCGGCCATACTGCTGAACCTGTCGACATACTACCTGGCGGCATGGCTTTTCAGCTCGGCCCTCACCTCCCTGCTCGACAGCCGGTATCTTACACGCCGTCGTTTCATCCTGAATATGGCCGGATGGTTCTGCTTCACCGTTGTGGCCGGGGCTGTCCTTGCTTTTTTCCCGAAAGGGGTCATCGGCATTGCAGGCATAACCGTTATGACGGCATGGTTCCTGGCATACGCTTTCCGGCTTGCGACAAGGCTGATACGCACATACCGTAATGCGGTCAGGCTGTTCGACGAGACACAGTCCGACCATATCGCCGCCTATGTCGACTGGCTCTCGGTATTCACCTGGTGGGCCGTCATCTACGGGGTCGGGTGCGGCCTCTTCACCTTCATACCGGATAAGTATGTCTTCATCTGGGTACTTTCGTCCATACCGTTCTATATCTATCTATATTGCTCATATATGAATTATATGGTCTTCTACGAGAAGGTGGAGACTGCCCTGGAGGACGGGCTGCCGGAGGGCATGGAGCAGGAAGAGGATGTGGGGCAGGAGGCCCGTCCGCCATACCATGCGGACATAGAGAAAAGGCTTGCCGAGTGGATACGGAAGGACGGCTATACGCATCCGGGGCTGACCATCGGGGAACTTGCCGCAACTCTGTGCACCAACCGCACCTATCTTGCCGGCTACATAAAGTCTACGTACCGGAGCACATTCCGGGAATGGATTGCCGGGCTCCGGATAGGGTTCGCCAAGAGACTTATGTCAGAGCATCCGGAGATGACCATAGGGGCTGTCTCGGAGGCCTCCGGCTTCCTTTCCATGAGCTATTTCTCGAAGGTGTTCACTGCAAGGGAGGGCGTGTCGCCTGCCCGCTGGAGAAATTCACGGCTGGACTGAAGGCCCGCTGTGCGCAGTGTACCGCGGCACCGGCATCCCGTCTGGTGAAGCCGTCTGGCTATTCCAGGCGTTTGCGGACAAACCAGGACTCTCCGAAGGTGACCCCGAACGTAAGGCCCCGCGAGCCGCTTGCCGTAAGGTAGGAGTCATCCACGTATGCGCCCATCTGGAATTTTATCCTTTTCCAGTACCGGCGTACATCGTACCGGGATGGGACATAGGTAATCCCTGCAGTGAGCCGGTTCCTGTCCTTGTACTTTATTATGTCAGAGCCTGTGTCCAGGGATGAATATTTATAGAAGGAGTAGTCGACTCCTGCGGTGAACTTGTCCGATGCGAAGGAAATGCCGGCCCCCAGGTGGGCAGGTATGGCCTGCGTGGTGGATGCCCTGGTCTTGTCGGCGACGACGGAGGAGTCCGCGTTGTCCGTGACGTTGAATGTGTTGTGTATCGTGAGTGTCTGCCGGTAGCCTCCCGTGACTCCTGCGGTTATGGACCTTCCGCTGCCGAGGCTGCGGTGGTATTGTATCCCGAAGTCCATATCTTGATGCTTCCCATCACAAGGGAGCCGGACATTCCTATCGAGAGATCGCGGAATACGTTGAATCCCAGTGATATGTAAACCTTGTGAAGCCCTCCGCTTCCAGTGAAGTAGGTGTCGAACCTGTCCTGGGATCCTTCCATGAACGACGACTTGTGCAGGCTGTAGGATACGGAGGACATGGGGACGGCCCCTGCGCTCATGGTCAGGAACCTGCCTACGCGGAATCCCAACGCTATCCTGTCTACGTTCCCGTTTCCCGAGACGGCCCGGCGGTGCAGACGAAGATTCCGGAGGTGGCCGGATGCCGCATAAACCAGAGTATCCTATTCATTGTAGACTGCAAGTTGTATTTCAAGTTTTATGTTGTACCCGTCCAGGTCCATGTCCCCTATTACAAGCTCGTCGAGGGTGTAGCCGTAGGAGGGGTCGAGCAACTGGAGGAACTGCTTGTTTATCCCTATCTTGCCGAACTGGCTGTTTATGAAGTCCGTGATGTCGTATGTGTAGTACGTGCTTTCCGGGAACATCATGTCGTGGTAGGTGAGGGAACCGGTCTGCAGCGACGTGCCGTCGGAGTCTGTAATGGCGCCCCCGGTGGAGATATTGTTCTCGTCTGAGACGTAGAGGTTGAGGATCTCTGGCAGAGGGGAGTAGTTCTGCCTGCAGTATGTCCCTTCGCGTGGATATATTATCAGCTCTGCGCTCGCTGCCTTGCAGTGGTCACCTGTCTGGTTGTTTCCGGCCCCAAAGGAAGATAACGCGGGTGTCAATGTCAAATTAATTCTATGAACGGACATAAATGCACGATGAAGCCCGGGTATTTCACTTGCGGGGAAAACGCCGGGTCCGGGAGGAGCACAACCTGGGAGTACAATCCTTCCGAAGACCTGTGGACAGAAAGGACTTCTTTCGAGGGAGGTACTCGTAGCGAGGCTGTGGGATTCTCTCTGGACAACAGGGGATTTGTCCTCACCGG
>JADIMQ010000067.1 GCA_017694655.1 Candidatus Cryptobacteroides merdigallinarum | reverse complement strand
CCGGATCGAAACTCGTTGCAGTTCCCCGGGGCTTTTCGCAGCTGTCCACGTCCTTCTTCGCCTCCGGAAGCCTAGGCATCCACCGTCCGCCCTTCTTGATTTCTTCACCTCTGTGATGTCCCCCGCGCCCTTCGCGCGGGTCCATGCGGGAATTCCCCGCATGCCTATCCTTCTCTTTCGCTTACCTCGTTATCTGTTCCCAGTATTGTCAATGAACTTCCGTTTTTTCTGAAACGGGCTGCAAAGATACGGACTTTTTAAATACTTCCAAATTTTTTTGAATATTTTTCGGATTTTTTGTCTGGGCATACCTGGCAGGCATACCTGGCAGGCATACCTGGCATCGATCCATAGACAACGGATCCGCCGGACTGCGCCACAGGCGCCCATTCCTGCCGGACAGGCCCCGCTTCCAGACTTTTTTGTCCGGACGGTGCTGAAACCGGAAATTTATATGTAAGTTTGCAGGTTGCAATCCCTAAAGGACAGACTGAAAATGGAAGAGACACAGAAGAAATTACCCGAGAACGCTCACAGGGAGCTGAAACCTGGAGAAAAATACACACCGCTCCTTTCCCCGGAAAGGAACTATCCGGAAGTCACCCTCTGGTCCGTGTGCATAGGCCTTGTCATGACGGTGATATTCTCCGCTGCGGCAGCCTACCTCGGGCTGAAGGTAGGGCAGGTATTCGAGGCGGCAATCCCCATAGCCATCATAGCCGTCGGCCTCTCGAGCGCACTGGGTCGGAAGAATGCCCTCGGGGAGAACGTGATGATACAGTCCATAGGCTCCTGTTCGGGAGCCATAGTCGCCGGAGCCATCTTCACACTCCCGGCCCTGTATATCCTCCAGGCGAAATACCCTGAACTTACCGTGGATTTCACCAAGGTCTTCTTCTCCTCCCTCCTCGGAGGTATACTCGGGATCCTCTTCCTGATACCTTTCAGGAAATACTTCGTGAAGGAAATGCACGGGAAATACCCATTCCCTGAAGCCACGGCGACCACCCAGGTCCTCGTCAGCGGGGAAAACGGGGGCAAGGGGGCCAAGACCCTTCTCATCAGCGGGCTCGCCGGAGGACTCTACGACTTCATCGTGTCCACATTCGGACTCTGGAGCGACACCATAACCTCGAGGATACTCCCCTTCGGGGAAGCCGTCGCTGAAAAGGCCAAGCTGGTCTTCAAGCTGAACACTGGCGCGGCAGTCCTCGGGCTCGGATATATAGTCGGGCTGAAGTATGCCCTGGTAATCTGCTGCGGCAGCTTCCTGGTATGGTTCGTCATAATCCCCCTCATGAACCTCATCTGGGGGCCTGAAGTCATAGACCTCATGAACACCGGCATAAAGAGTACGGTATCCCAGCTTTCCGCCGAGGAAATCTTCTCGGAATATGCCCGCCACATAGGCATAGGAGGAATTGCGACGGCCGGGATAATCGGCATTGTGAAATCCTTCGGGGTGATAAAGTCGGCCCTGGGGCTTGCCGCCGGCGAGTTCAGCAGGAAAAAATCAAGGGAAGCCACAGAAACGGAAAGGACCCAGAGGGATATCTCTATGAAGATAGTCATCGCCGGTATATGCATCACTCTTGCCGCAGTCTTCCTTTTCTTTGCGTTCGGGGTACTGGACAATATCTGGCACGCAGTCATAGGGGTACTGGTCGTGGGGATTATAGCCTTCCTGTTCACGACGGTGGCAGCCAACGCCATTGCCATAGTAGGGACCAACCCTGTAAGCGGGATGACCCTCATGACCCTTATACTCGCCTCTATAGTCATGGTCGCAGCCGGGCTTAAAGGGACGGCCGGGATGACGGCTGCCCTTATAATAGGAGGAGTGGTCTGCACGGCCCTCTCAGTTGCAGGAGCCTTCGTCACCGACCTGAAAATAGGATACTGGATAGGGTCCACACCGAGGAAGCAGGAAAGCTGGAAGCTCCTCGGGACCCTCGTGGCAGCCGCCACTGTCGGCGGGGTCATGCTTGTGCTCAACAAGACATACGGATTCACCGGGGAAGACGCCCTCGTGGCCCCGCAGGCCAACGCGATGGCCGCAGTCATAGAGCCGATGATGAACGGGGGCAGCGCACCGTGGCTGATGTACGGCATCGGGGCAGTCATAGCCCTTGTCCTGAACTGGTTCAAGGTGCCGGCACTCGCATTCGCCCTGGGTATGTTCATACCTCTCGACCTTAACCTCCCGATGCTTGTGGGCGGGGCCATATCCTGGTTTGTCGGCAGCAGGAGCAAGGATGCCGGCGTGAACAGTGCCAGGATGGAGAAAGGGACCCTCATAGCCTCCGGGTTCATAGCCGGCGGCGCCCTCATGGGTGTAGTGAGCGCCATCCTGAAATTCGCTGACATAGACTGGTACATCGCGCCGTCGGTATGGACGGAGCCTGTTGCAATAATACCGTATATCCTCATAATAACTTACATCATAGTATCATCCCTCAAGGCCAGGAAGGATCCAGCGGCCTGAACATAGGAAATGGAACCGATTCTCACCGCACTGCTTCTGACGCTGGTAGCCGGGGCCGCCACAGGCCTCGGGGGAGCCCTCATACTGTTCAAGAAAAAGCTGAGCAGCAATTTTCTGGCAGGGGCGCTCGGGCTGTCCGCGGGAGTCATGATATTCATATCCCTCGCTGAGCTCTATCCGGAGGCACAGGAGGCCATAGTCCAGACCTGGGACAATGGCAGGGCGGCCGTCGTGCTTGCATTCTTCGTCGGTATGGGGATAATCACCCTCATAGACTTCCTCGTGCCTGAATACGAGAATCCGCACGAGGCGTCCGGACTCACCCTCGACACGAGGAACGCTGCTACCGAAATGATACTCCAGTCGGAGCACGAGGGAAAGGATGCCCTGAAGAAACTTGGGATAATGTCGGCCCTAGCCATTGCCATCCACAACTTCCCGGAAGGGATGGCCACCTTCGTAGGGGCGCTGAACGACCCGCAGATGGGCGCCGGTATAACCTTCGCGATAGCGGTACACAACATCCCGGAAGGGATTGCTGTGGCCATACCGATATTCTATGCGACCAGGAGCAAGACAAGGGCCCTGCTCTATGCGACACTGTCGGGACTGACAGAGCCGGTCGGGGCGGCGATATGCTATGGGGTGACCGCAGTTTCCGGGCTACAGATCCAGGACGGAGGGGCGGCATTCCCCCTCATCCTTTCGGCCGTGGCCGGAATCATGGTCTACATTTCCCTGGACGAGCTGCTGCCGACGGCAGAGAAATACGGAAAGCACCATGTGGCGATTGCCGGGGTGGTCTCGGGAATGGCCATAATGGCCGTAAGCCTCCTCCTTCTTTAGGAGGGCCAGGTTGATTTTGAACTGAGTTAAAATAAAGATTATGGAAAAGGTAACAGACAGATTCCTCAGGTACGTGGCTGTGGACACACAGTCGGACCCTGATTCGGAAAGCCAGCCGAGCACAGCCAGGCAGCTGGACCTGCTGAAGCTGCTGAAGAGCGAGCTGGAGGGAATGGGGATAAAGGCGGAGCTCGACGAATACGGCTATGTGATGGCATCCATCCCGTCGAACTGCGGCAAGGATGTCCCTGCAGTCGGTTTCATAGCCCATGTGGACACTTCCCCGGACGCATCCGGCAAGGATGTCAAGCCGCAGATAATCCACGGCTACGACGGAGGTGACATTCCGCTGAAGGGTGTCCCGGGCCTCTTCCTGAAAGTGGAGGATTTCCCGGAAATGGCTGAATACAAGGGGCAGACCCTCATCACCACGGACGGGACCACGCTGCTCGGGGCCGACGACAAGGCCGGGGTAGCCGAAATCATGTCCATGGCTGAATACGTGACGTCACACCCGGAATTCATGCACGGGGAAATAAAGATAGGGTTCACCCCTGACGAGGAGATAGGCCGCGGGGTCGTGAAATTCGACGTGAAGAAATTCGGGGCAAAGTACGCCTACACCATGGACGGAGGGAAGATAGGGGAGCTGGAGTACGAGAACTTCAACGCCGCTGCCGCCACAGTCCGCATCCAGGGCAGGAACATACACCCGGGATACGCCAAGGACAAGATGCTGAACGCCATCCTTATAGGCATGGAGCTTAATTCCCTCCTGCCGGCGGCCCAGCGTCCCGAGCACACCGACGGCTACGAGGGATTCTTCCACATCATCGGCTTCAACGGGACAGTGGAGAAAGCCGAATTCTCATACATAATCAGGGACCATGACACCGGCCTCTTCGAAAAGAGGAAGGAAACGATAAGGAAGTGCGTGGACTTCATCAACGGGAAATACGGAGATGGAACCGCCACGGTGGAGATAAGGCACCAGTATTACAACATGAGGAAAGAGGTGGAGCCACACTACCACATAATAGAAAAGGCGGTCAAGGCCATGGAAGACGAGGGTATAACCCCGGTAATCCGGCCTATCAGGGGAGGCACAGACGGCGCCAACCTCTCCTTCATGGGGCTTCCGTGCCCGAACATCTTCGCCGGGGGCCACAACTTCCACGGGAAGATGGAATTCGTCCCGGTGGAAAGCATGGAGAAGGCCGTCAAGGTAATACTGAACATAATCTCCCGGTTCTGCGGGGAGGAATAAGGCTACTCCGCAGAAGAGAAGGAGGATGGCTTTGCAGAGCCGGATGTGCCGCGGTGCATGTCCGGCTCTGCCGCCATATCGAAACGGACGACCGCCCCGGCAGACAGGTCCCCGTACTTCAGGTAGTTCCTGTCCCAGGTCCTGCCGCCGAGCTTCACCGAGGATATGTAACGGTTTTCAGGAGAATTGTCCCTTGCGTCTATGACTATGGACCTGCCGTTCTCAAGGCTTATTTCAGCCCTGCGGAAGAGTGGCGACCCTATGGCATACTCGTCGGAACCCGGACATACGGGATAGAACCCGAGAGCGGAGAAAACATACCACGCCGAGGTCTGCCCGTTGTCCTCGTCCCCGCAGTAGCCGTCGGGCGCGGCACTGTACAGCCTGTCCATCACTTCCCTGGCCCAGTACTGCGTCTTCCACGGCTGACCGGCATAATCGTACAGATATATCATGTGCTGGGCAGGCTGGTTGCCGTGGGCATAGTTCCCCATATCGGCTACCTGCATCTCGGTAATCTCGTGGATACGTACCCCGTAATATGAATCATCATAGACAGGCGGCACCACAAACACGGAGTCGAGCATGCTGCAGAACTCACTGTCGCCTCCCATCAGGTCCGCCAGGCCCTGGATGTCATGGAAGACAGACCAGGTATAGTGCCAGGAGTTGCCCTCGGTGAAGGCATCCCCCCATTTGTACGGGCTGAACGGGGACTGGAAGCTGCCGTCGGCATTCCTTCCCCGCATCAGCCTTGTCTCCTTGTCGAAGACATTCCTGTAGTTCATCGTCCTCGACGACCATTTGCCGAGCTCCTCCTCCGGACGGCCCATTTTCCTCGCTATCTGGAGGATGCACCAGTCGTCATAAGAATATTCGAGGGTCCTGGCGACATTCTCTTTGATACCGGAGTCATAAGGTATATATCCGAGGGCATTGTAATATTCATGCCCCATCCTGCCGGTGGAGCCGACCTCCGGGTGGACATGCTCCGTCCCGTAGACTATCGCCCTGTACAGAGTGCCGATGTCACTGTCAGGTATGATACCCTTCATATAGGCGTCCGCCACCACCGAGGCCGAATTGTTCCCGACCATGCAGGCACGGTGCCCGGGACTCGCCCATTCCGGCAGGAAGTCGTTTTCCCTGGCTATGTTCACCATCCCCTGCATGATTTCCGCGCTGACCGACGGATATACCAGGTTCAGGAGAGGGAAAAGCGCCCTGAAGGTGTCCCAGAAACCGGTATCGGTATAGAGATAACCTTCCCGGACCTCCCCGTTGTAGGGGCTATAGTGCAATACCCTGCCTTCCTTGTCTATCTCGTAAAACTTCCTCGGGAAAAGCAAGCTCCGGTAAAGGCAGGAGTAGAACGTCCTGTACTGGTCTACAGTACCTCCGTCCACCCTTATGCGGCCCAGCACGTCGTTCCAGCGTGCCCTGGCCTCGGACTTGACTGTCTCGAAGGTCTTGCCGGAAACCTCCTCCAGGTTGGTGAAGGCCTGGGCTTCGGAAATGAAGGACGAGGCCGCCTCCACGTTCACGGCCTCTTTCCTGGATGTCCGGAAACGGACTACTGCGACGGCATGCCCGGCGCTGAGTTCCGCCGGCTCCAGGGCATCCTCCCCGGAGACAGTCTTCTTCAGGGTGCGGCCGTCGTAAAGGTCGAAGCCCTCGACAGGCTTGTCGAACCTGACAACGAACCAGTTCCGGAAATTCTCCGGCACCCCTCCACTGTTGCGCGTGGTGTAGCCCACTACAGTGTTAGTCCCTGGGATGACCTTGATATAGGACCCCCTGTCGCAGGCGTCTATGACTATGCCGGAAGTCGCGCTCTCGGGATAGGTGAAACGGAACCTCGCAGCCCTTTCAGCAGGGGCGAGCTCCACGTCGATGTCGTGGTCGGCAAGATAGACCTGGTAATAATAGGGCCTGGCCGTCTCGGACTTGTGCGAGAACCAGCTTGCCCTGGAGTCCTCGTCGGCTTTCGAGAAATCCTTGACCGGCATTATCGCGAACTGTCCGTAGTCGTTTATCCATGGGGAAGGCTGGTGGGTCTGCTTGAATCCCCGGATCAGGTGGGCGTCGTAACGGTATGTCCAGCCGTCCCCCATCTTCCCGGTCTGGGGAGTCCAGAAGTTCATTCCCCACGGGAGAGCCGTGGCAGGATAGGTATTCCCCGTGGAGAGGGCGTATTCCGAGAGTGTCCCCGTGAGGGTGGAGACATGGTCCGCCGGGGAATCCGGGGCATTTTCCGCCGGAGACCCCGTACGCATGGCGCAGGAGACGGCTGCGGCTGAAAGTATCGGCACTAATTCAAGAAGAAGCCAGGGTTTCATATATGGATATAATTTTAAAATATCAGGAAATCGGTCAAGAGACATCAGATTATCTCGTTCAGGAGAGAGACCTTCCCCTCGTCGACGAGCTTCAGGATGAGTTCCCCGAACAGGGTGTTCTGCCAGGCAAACCACGGCCTGGTGTACCTGGAGGCATCGTCCTTGTGGAAGGACTCGTGCATGAAGCCTGTGCCGGCGTCGGTTATGAGCAGCTGCCGGATGCAGTCCTGAATCTCGGCGTTGTCATCAGAGGTGAAAGCCCGCATCATTATGCTCATGGGCCATATTACCTCTATACCTATGTGCGGTCCTCCTATCCCTTCCCCGGCAATGCCGCGGAAGAAATACGGATTGTCCTCGCTCCAGACAAAACGCCTGGTATTCTGCCACACGGTGTCGCCGGCAAGAGAGCTGTCCAGGTAGGCAAGCGACAGGAGCGACGGTACGTTGGCGTCGTCCATCATATACCGGTTCCCGTAGCCGTCCACCTCGAAAGCATAGACAGGGCCGTAGACAGGATGGTCGCAGACCGCATGCTCCTTCAGCCCGGCCTCTATTTCAGAGGCGATGGCAAGGCATTCGCCTGCAAGTGCGCTGTTCCCGTTCACCTCCGAGAGAATTTCGGCAGCCTTGCGCAAGGAACTCATGGCCATGAAATTGGAAGGGACCAGGAATTCGAAGGTCGTGGCGTCGTCCGACGGGCGGAACGAGGAGGCCACCAGCCCCGTGTACCGGGCGGGATTCCCGTTCCCGACCACACATTTGGTGTCCAGCTGCCTGTCCGTGACCCGGAGGAAGCTGTAATCTCCGTAACCAGCCTTGCGCTGCTGCTCGCGCATGACCCCGAGGATCTTCCCAATGGCCTCTATCCACCTGTCCCCGAAGACGGAGGTATCCCCGGTCTTTTTCCAGTACCCGTATGCAAGCCTTATAGGGTAACAGTGGGAGTCGAGCTCCCATTTGCGCTCGAACACATAGGGGTCAGCCTCCGGCCGGTCGGTACTGTTGGCCGCGCCCACCGGCTCCACGTTGAACGCATTGGCATAGGGATCGATGCAGATGCACTTGAACTGCCGGTTTATGACACCGGCTATCATCTTCGCCAGGACAGGGTCCTCCTGCGCGAAGCGGAGATAGGGCCATACCTGGGCCCCCGAGTCGCGCATCCACATGGCATGTATGTCCCCCGTGTAGACGAAGGTGTCGGGATTGCCGTCACTGTCCTCCCCGTAATGAACCGTGGTGTCGAGGGTATTCGGGAAACAGTTCCCGAACATCCACCTCAACTTGGGATTGGTCAGCATCTGCGTCACCCGCCTTATCTCTGACTCCACCGCTTCCGAGGTGAAAAGCCTGTCTTCAGGGGCAGGACGCATCGATGCCGGCCCGTCCTCCGGAGCCCTGCCGGAGTATATACCTGAAATGAAGTCTTCGGGACAGTACCATATCTTCGGGTCCGGGCCCATCCTGAATTTCAGGACACTGCCCGCCTTGATGTCGCCGTATTCAATATAAGGCCTCGTGTACGGCCTCCCGTCAAGGGTGATGTCCTGTATGTAGATATTCCTGCCCCCGTTATTCTCCGCCTCAACGGTGAATATCCCTCCGGGGACCTTTATCTCCGCCTTGCCGAACAGCGGAGAGCCGAACCAGAAGCGTGGTACGGAGACGTCGGCCTGGTAGAAGCCGAGGGATGACAGTATGTACCAGGCGGACATCTGCCCTACATCTTCATTGCCCGACAGCCCGTCCGGGGTATCCCGGTAGAGGGTGGACAGGACCTGGCGCACCTTTTCGGCAGTCTTCCACGGCTGCCCGGCCATAGTGTAGAAATAGAGGATATGATGGCTCGGCTCGTTGCCGTGGGCATACTGCCCGATGAGTCCGGAAATGTCCGGGGAGCTCTCCGGGCCCTCGACCCGGGATGCCGCGGTAAACAGTGAATCGAGCCGGGCCGTGAGCTTCTCCACGGAGCCGAAACATTCCGCAAGACCGCTGAAGTCGTGCGGCACGAGCCATGTATACTGCCAGGCGTTGCCCTCGCAATAGTCATCCGCCCTGTGGTCAGAGGAGAAAGGGTTGAAAGGCTCGCGGAAATGCCCGCGGCTGTCCTTTCCGCGCATGAAGCCTGTCCCGGCATCGAAGAAATTGCGGTATGACCGGCTCCTCTCCAGGAAATAGGCATAGTCCTCCTCCTTGCCGAGGGCCTTCGCCGCAGCCGCCACGGAAGCGTCGGCTATGGCATATTCCATGTCGTATGCCACTGACTCCAGCATCTTGTCGCACGGGATGTAGCCGTACTGCATCCTGAAGTCCTGTCCGCGGTCCTGGAGCATGGCCGAGCTCTTCAGGGCCTCGAAAGCCTGTTCCCTGTCGAAGCCCGGGATACCCTTGACTATGGCGTCAGCCACAGGCATGATGCCCGGGTTGCCTACCATGCAGTCGGTCTCGCAGCCCATGAGATGCCATACCGGGAGCTTGCCCTGCTGCTCATGGATTTTCAGCATGGTATTCATGATGTCCGGCATCTTATCCTGATGGATTATGGTCATAAGGGGCATGGCCGCACGGTAAGTGTCCCACAGCGAGAAGGTGGTGTAGTTGACGAAGCCCTCCCCGGGATGCACCTGCCCGTCGGCCCCGTAATAGCTCCCGTCCACGTCGCAGAATACTGACGGGGCGGTCATCGTGTGGTACAGGGCAGTGTAGAATATCCTTTTCGAGGCCTCGTCTCCGGTGCTGATGACGATTTTTGACAGTTCCTCGTTCCATGCCCTGCCGGCAGCCCCGGCAACTGCATCGAAGTCCCAGCCGGGCAGTTCCGCAGCAAGGTTCTTCCTCGCTCCCTCGACACTCACAGGCGAGAGGGCAACCTTTACCAGGACCTGCTCCCCGGCCCGGGTCCTGAAGGAGGCCCTTCCGTACATGCCGTCCTTCCCGTGGAGGGAGAAACTGTCGAAAGGCTCGGAAAACTCCGCCACGAAGTAGACGCGCTGGTCACTGGCCCAGCCCTCCGACCAGCGGAAACCTTCTACAGTGCAGCTGTCCACCGCCTTCATCTCCGTCCGGACCGCCTCGTCCCAGCAGCCGCCGTTCTCCAGGTCAAAGACTACCGCGGCTTCCTCCGAGGCAGGGAAGGTGTAGCGGTGGAATCCGACCCTGCAGGTGGCGGTAAGTTCCGCGGTGATGCCGTATCTCCCGAGAGGGACACTGTAATAGCCCGGCCGGCAGATTTCACGGGTCCTGTCCGCGTATGACCAGAGCCCGGAGGCAGGGTCGTCCTCCGTCCCCCTGGAGTAGGTGACCTGGCCTGTCACCGGCATGAGGGTGATGTCGAAAAGGTCGCCTATCCCTGTACCGCTCAAATGAGTATGGGAAAAGCCTATGACCGTGGAATCGCTTTCATGGTAGCCTGAGGTCCAGTCCCAGGTCTCCGGAATGCTGGTAGGGCCGAGCTGGACGAAGCCGAAAGGTACATTGGCCCCGACAAAGACATGGCCGTGTCCTCCCGTGCCTATGTGCGGGTCGACGTATGCGGTAAGTGAGGGCTGCGTCTGCCGTGCACAGCCGGAAAGGATTGCCGCCGCTGCCAAGATAAGATGAGTCAGTCTGTTATTCATATCCTTGCGTTATATTGTATCAACTTTAGTCCAACAGGTTCATGCTGTACGGCACGGGGAACTGGCCTGGACTTATGCCGGAGTTCCCCGTTGACGGGGCAGGCTTCACCTGAATATTATCCTGCCCGATGAAACCAGGTCCCGGTGGCTGATGCGGAAGCCCTTTATCCTCTTTCCCCCGGCACTTACCGTCCACCTGGACTTCCCTTGCGGCATCTTCTCTATGACCAGGCTCCTTGCCCCTGAAGAATATTCCGGGACGAGGCTTATCTCCACCCTGTCGAAGACCGGTTCAGTAAGGGTGTACCACGGCACTCCGGGGCAGTCCGGATAGAACCCCATCATGGAGAACACCGCCCAGGCCGACATAGTACCCGTATCGTCATTGCCCGGGATCCCGTCGGGAGAGTTCCGGTAATACCTGTCCAGGAGCTCCCTTACCGTCTTCCATGTCCTCCATTCCTCGCCCGGAAAATAGCTGAAAAGGTAGGGATAGGCGATGTCCGGCTCGTTCGCAGGATCGTACAGGCCCTCGTCGAAGACAGACTGCAGCTTCTCCACGAACTTCTTCCGGCCTCCCATCAGTCCGGCCAGGCCCTGGATGTCGTGGGGGACATAGAAGGTATAGTTCCAGGCGCTCCCCTCATGGAAGCCCGGGGCGGTCTCGAAGTTCTCCCCCTGGCGCGGGTCGAACGGAGAATAGAAGCTGCCGTCCGCCAGCAGTGGCCTTAATGTCCCGTATTCCGGGCAATAATAATGGACATAGCCGAGGGAGGCTTTCCTGAATCTCTCGGCATCCTGGGGACAGCCGAGACTGTCGGCAAGTATGGAAAGGGCATTGTCCGCCACATAGTATTCGAGGGCGTGGGAGACGGAGTTGTCTCCGGAAAGGTCGGCAGAATACACCCCGAGCGGGATATATCCCTTCTCTATGTAAGGATCTATGTCCGGGCGCATCCTGTTGTTCTCCCCCGGGGTAGTGGCGGATTTCAGGAAGGCCCCGTAAGCTGTCATTATGTCGAAGTCCCTCAAGCCCTTGAGCCAGGTATCTGCTATCACGGGAATGGCCGGATCGCCTTCCATGGTGAAGGTCTCCCTGCCGTAGAGTTCCCATTTCGGCATCCAGCCCCACTCCCGGTAGATATCCACCATGGAGCGCACCATGTCCAGCTGCCGTTCCGGGTAGACCAGGGTCATGAGCTGGTGCAGGTTGCGGTAAGTGTCCCAGAGGGAGAATACCGTATACCTGGACCGGCCCTCCTCCACCCTGCCTGTACCGCTGTCCTCCATCAGGGGGTATTCCCCGTTCACGTCGTCCAGTACATTAGGATGTATGAGGGTATGGTAGAGCGCCGTGTAGAAAACAGTCTTCTGATCTTCAGACCCTCCGCTGACGCGTATCCTCGACAGGTCCCTGGCCCACTTTGCCCTGGCCTCCAGCCTCACCTTGCCGAAGTCGAACACACCTCCCTGCTCGGCATCGAGGTTTTCGCGTGCGTTGCTTATGCTCACGAACGACACACCCATCTGCAGCTCTATCTGCTCCCCTTCCGAGGTGTCGAAACTGAACCAGTAGCCTATGTCATCCCCGGCGAGTTCCCGTCCGTAGCCAGTGTATATCTTGTACTTCCCGTTGTCCGGGGTCCATTCGGCCTCGACACCCTTCATCACACGCTGTCTCTTCCAGTATCCGCTTTCCCGGGGGGTCTTGCTGACACGCAGGACAAAGTATATTGGGAATACCGCCTGGGGATTGTAGCAGAAGGTCCCGAGGAGCTTCATCCCCTCTATCTCCGTGTCACTGACGCGGCGTACCATGGCCCCGCTCTCGTTGGTAAGGCCCTCCCCGAGATTCAGCAGGATATTGCCCTGCCCTGCCGGGAAGGTATAGCGTTCCGCGGAAGTCCTTGCCGTGGCCGTCACTTCCGTCCTTATGCCGGAAGCCGTGAGCAGGTTCGAATAATAGCCAGGGGAAGCCACCTCCTCCGTATATTCCGAACCGTAGACGCGGTAATCCACCTGCAGGGGACCGGCCGTAGGCATGGTGAGCAGGGAACCGAGCTCCGGGCAGCCCACCCCGCTCAGGTTCACGTGGCTGAACCCGGTGAAATACCGGTTCTCGTGGCTGTAGGGCGTGGACCACCAGCGGCTGTCCTTGTCAAAGGTGTTCAAGTCCGACCCCATCACATTGAACGGAGACACGGACATCATCCCGTTGGGGCAGGCCGCCCCGGGGTTGGTCGTGCCGAAATTGGCTGTCCCTATGAACGGGTTCACGTATTCCAGCACATCATCTTGGCCGCACAGCTCCGGAGCGGGTGCTCCGCCGAGCCGGGAAGGGACGCTGGAAAGCAGCAGGATGGCGGCAGCGAGTGCCGGGAGTTTCAGTTTCATCGCAGTATGTTGTTCTGTCAGAGTATGTCAGTCCTCCTTATGAAGTCTATTATTTCCGGGATATAGCCGAAGGCGAGCCCCACGGAAGTGTCGGCACAGCCGTAGTAGACAGCGACGCGTCCCGTCTGCGGGTCATGCAGGGCGGCACACGGGAAACATACGTTCGGCACGTCCCCCGTACATTCGTAGATGGTCTCCGGATGCAGCAGGTATGCCCCGGTGCGGGCCAGCACCTTCCACGGCCGGTCCAGGTCCAGGAGGGCCGCCCCGAAAGAATAGTTGTAGCCCTGGCAGGTGCGGTGCACGCCGTGATAGAACATCAGCCAGCCCTCCGGAGTCTCTATCGGGGTGGGGCCGGCCCCTACCTTGCAGCACTGCCATGCGCTTTTCTCGAAATCGGCAGGCCCCATAACGAAGCGGTGCCTGCCCCAGAACTCCAGGTCAGGGGACTCGGAATAGAAGATGTCCCCGAAAGGGGTATGCCCGGTGTCGCTCGGGCGGGAAAGCATGGCGAAGCGGCCGTTTATCCTTCTCGGGAAAAGCACCCCGTTCCGGTTGTACGGCAGGAAGGCATTCTCCAGCTGGTGGAATGTCCTGAAATCCTCTGTCCAGGCCACACCTATTGTCGGGCCGTGGTAGCCGTTGCACCAGGTCACATAGTACCTGCCGTCAATGCGGCATACGCGAGGGTCGTAGCCGTAGACCCACTGGCCCGTCTCGGGGTCGTCGCAACTGAATTTCAGGGGCTCAGGTGTAAGCCGCCAATGTATGCCGTCATCCGAGAACCCGGTATGCAGGGTCATCCTTATGTTAGTGTCATCGACACGAAAAACGCCGGCATAGCCGTTCCTGAACGGGACAACGGCGGAATTGAAGATACTGCTGGAGTCTGGCAGCAGGTCCCTCGGGACGACCGGATTGGCCCGGTAACGCCACATCACCGCTCCAGAGCCTGAAGGCCTGTCTTCCCAGGGGACAGGGGGTCTATTATTCTCTGTACTATTCATTCTTATTCATTTTTGGGGACTGTCTTCAATCTTTTTTCCATGGCTTCCGTCCGGATGGGAGAACGGCAGGAACCTCGTCATCACGAAGACCGGCACGACGGCCGCCATCACTGCCACGAAAAACCATCTGTACCCTACCGCATCGCTCAAGAAGCCCGACACGGCCCCAGTCATCATCACGGACAGGTTCATTATCCCCGAGGCGAAGGCATAGTGCGCCATCTGGTGCCTGCCGGGAGCCACCTGCTGCATCATGAAGAGCGTCAGCCCGACGAAGCCGAAGCCGTATCCGAAATACTCCAGCACGATACCCCCGCCCACAATCCACATGGATCCCGGCTGCGCCCATGCAAAGTACGTGTACACAAGGAACGGAAGGTTGAAGATGCACACAAGGGAAAAAAGCGTCCGTTTCAGGCCGTAATGCGAAATATAATACCCTGCCAGCAATGAGCCGAGCACGAATGCCGCAGCCCCGAAAGTCCCGTAATACAGGCCTATCTGCTGCTCGCTCAGCCCAAGTCCCCCGTCGGCAGTGTCCGCCTTCAGGAAAAGGGGTACTATCTTCATCACGAAACCTTCGCCGAGGCGGTAGAATATGATGAACAGGATGTAGAGCCATATATGCTTCCTGGTGAAGAACTCCCTTATCACCTCCAGGAGCTCCCGCCATACCGGAGCGACGTTTTCCCGGCCTTGCCCGCCCCTATGCGGGGAAGGCAGGACCGCGGAATGATATGCGGCCAGGGCTACCATCAGCACGGCGCACGCCGCCATTATCACAGTCCATGCAGACAGTACCGATGAATGAGCATCGGCACCGGTCTTCCTGAAATGTTCCATCAGCACCCCGGCGAGATATACGAGAAGTCCGGTCGCCACCAGTTTTGCAAGGTTGTAGAAAGCTCCCTGCCAGCCGATATATCTTGCCTGTTCCTTAACGGACAGTTCATCCATGTACAGGCCGTCCAGGGCAACATCGTGGGTCGCCCCGCTGACGGCCACAACCGCCAGCAGCGCAATGCATACGGCAAAGAATGCCGGCAGGTGCAGGGCAAGGGCAACCAGCCCGAAACCGGTGCCGGAAACGAGCTGGGTCACCACCACAAAGAATTTCTTCGTCCGGAATATCTCCAGGAAAGGGCTCCACAGGAATTTGAGAGTCCACGGGAACATTATCACGGATGTCCACAGGGCTATACGGCTGTCCCCGATGCCCATACCCTTGAACATCAGCACACATACCATATTGAGGATGACAAAAGGGAGCCCCATAGCGAAATATGCGCTCGGGACCCATCCCAGAGGAGAGATTTTCTTTCCTGCCGAAGCCATGGTCACTGCAATAGTAGCCGGTATAAATTAAAGAAGACAAGATACACAAAATCCTTGAGCCAAACAAGGCGGAACGGGCAGAAAGTCGCGCTTGGCCGCGACGCGCCCCGGATTCAGAACGGTATCGCGACAGGCTCGAACGCCTCCTTCTCCCAGTAGCGTGTCACCGCCCTGAGGGGCTGCCCGTAGAGACCGGTAGCGACATTCTTGAATGATTCCACCTGGACACGGTATTTTGCGGCATCGTAATCACCTGCGAACGGGGCGAAGAGCATGAAATACCCGTATCCGCCGCTGACAACCCTGGAGGCTGTCTCCACCGGGACAGGCGACCCGTATCCATAAAGGCCGAGGTTCATCTCTATTGAAGCCCCGGAGCACTGCTTGAGGGTCATCCCTCCCACAGGATATGCCGAGGACCCGTAGTTCGCCACCACAATGTCGCACCACTCGGAAGCCGGAACCCCGTCCACGGACTCGCATCCGTACATGTCCCCCCAGTCGAACACGGTCACAGCCTTGTCCGGCATGCGGAGCTTGGTCTCGTACACAAGCCTTCCCGCAGCTTCCGTGGACCTCTGTGTAAAGAGAGGGTTGGACAGGTCCGGCGCAGCCGAGTATTCGTCATCGAAGTTCACGCCGTCCAGGCCGTAAGCCTCGCACATTGCCGCAAGATTGTCCGCGAACTGCCTCGCGCCTATGTCGGAAAGCTGCGCGAGCCCCGCCTCGTCATGGTTGCCCAGAAGGCCGAGGAGGACCTTTATGCCCCTGTCCTGCAGTGGCTTCACCAGCTTGTCCCTGTTGTCCAGGATGAACTGGACGTTAGGGTTGTTGTTGACATAGACCTCTCCCCTTTCCCTGTCGTAGTTGATATTGGCGGCAAAAAGAACCACGTAGTCGAAAAACATCGAGCCGTCTTCAAGCACGTATTCGATGGCATTCATGGGGTTGGTGTCGTTCACCTCGAAAAACAGGAAGGTCTTCACCGCATCAGGGTCCTTGGGGACATAGGCGGCAGAAGCCGTATTCTTCACGAGGAACACGCAGCGGCTCACGTCTTCGGGAATATTGACCCCTTCCGTGAGGCTCTCCGCCTTTACCGGAAGGACATAGGTCTGCCCGTCCACGAGATTGTCAGCCACACTGACCGTCAGCCCGAGGGTGTATGTCTTCTTCCCGTCTGGAGCAACGGTAATCCTGCCGTCCGCCTCGAGGGCCACCCCGGTTTCCGGGTAAGCCTCGAGGTCAGTTCCATGTAAAGCATTGTATGCCTGCACGTAGGAAGGGTCGTAAGAGAGCTTTATCTCCGCCCCTCCCTGCGGAACCCGCGACATACCGAAACGGAGGGTCGCAGTGTATTCCTTCCCGGCAAGCTCCACCACACCGCCGGCACTGCCGGGGCTTCCCGCCTGCAGATAACCGTTCAGGGATGTCACGTTGCCGTAGCGGGACATGTCCACCTTGTCCCCGACAAGTATCTCCTGCTGGCAGGACATATACAGAAGGCTGGAAGTTATCACAGCCGCTATCGAGATTATTCTTTTCATGATATATGCTTTTTAAAATAACGTCAGTTCGACGAATTTATGTTGCTCAGGACTAAGGAATTCGTCGAACAGTCGTTAAGGATTTCTTCGAAATCCACCTATCTTAAACCCCAGTCGCTGTGGCGACAGCCCCTTTTCAAGGGGCGCCACCCCCATTTGCCCCTCGCTGGGGCCCGTCGCAGGACTTCCGTCCTGCTCCTTGGCGGAAGTTCGATGAGTTTCAATAAATTAAAATTCATCGAACTCACGTCAGATACTATCCGAAAAAATGTCTCTTCAGGACTCCGGGAGAGTGACCTGCACCCATTCCGGCTCACTGTCGACGGTGAGGTCATGGCCGTACCGGCTGTGGTCCTTCACCGAAGTCCCGGCACCCTCATCGAATTTCCAGTAGGCCATCAGGCCCTCGGCCGCAGGGTCCGCGGTGTAGAAATGGTTCACGGCATTTATCTCCTCCGGGGTCAGGGTCCTGTTCCACATACGCACTTCCGATATGAGCCCGTTCATGCTCCGTTCATCGTTGTAGGAATACCCTACCCAGAAGCAGCGCGGCTGGCCGTTGGACTCGTCATTGTGGTGCACCCCGAAATCCACAGCACCCAGGCCGCAGTCGGCCGTAAGCTTTTCAACCCCGTCGATATAGACCTTGATGGCCCCTTTGTCGAAGGTCAGGGCCACGTGGTACCATTTCCCCGGTTCCATCTGCAGGCCGGCATCTGTGAAGTTGCCGTTGGAGGTAGCTATCTGGAGCTGGTTGTCAGGCACAGCCGCATCCCCCATGCGCAGGAGGAACTTTCCTTCTATCCCCATTATGGTGGAAATCTGCTTGCCGAACTGGTTGAAGTTCACAAGGGCCTCGAGGGTGAATGCCGCGAGGTTGAAGTCCGGGGAGTCCTTGAAGTCCGGCCAGGCCCTGTTCTCGTTCATGTCAGCCACTACGTTGATGAGGGAAGCCCCCTTGAACACATAGTAGACCACGGACTTTGACTCCAGCACCTCCGCACCCTGGACATTTCTCATGGCCACAGGCATGACATACGTCTTCTCCATGTCCAGCTTCTCTATGCCGCTGAACCGGACCGTGGCCTCCGTGGAGGAGACAGCCTCCTCCTCAATGGTCACTTCCGCATTCTCCACCGTGCAGTACTCTGCCGGGAGCGGCTCGGCAGACGGGGAATAATATGCATCCCTGTAGGTATCCACCAGCGAAGGGTCGGCGATGAACACGGCCGAGATCCTGCCGGATGCCGGACGCGGGATGCCGGCCTTGAGCACCCTTTCCTCGGTGACCGCGGCGGAGGAGCCCTTGAACAGGATTTCCTCGGATACCGCCGTCACGTCTATATACAGCCTGTTGCCGAACTGCGGCTCCTTCTCCGAACAGGATGCGAAGAATAAGGATACCGCCATGAAAGCCATTATTTTTCCTATTGTTTCCATAATTCCTTTTTCAGTTTAACGGTGAAGGGTTCATGAGCGAGATGGCCCCGCGTATGTTGCTGTAGGTCATGGAGGGATTGTAGTAGTCGTGGCTGGCCCGCTTCACGAGCACCCCGGCCCTGGCAAACGCACCGTCCTCCATGTTGACCCAGTTTGCCGCCGCCTTTATCGCCGTCATCGGGGCCCCGTCTTCCCCGGTCCCGTTGAACGTACCGGAAAGGTCTTTCGGGTCGGTGGCAGATATGGCCGAAACCCCTATGACGAAGCGGCCGGAAGGGATGCTCCCGTTGTCCATCGCCAGGGTATTGTATGAAAACTCCTCGTAAGACACTGCACCATAGGAAGGCACGACGATGTACCGGGCCCCGTCAAGAAAGGCTTCCGAACCCTCGAATATGAGGTACTGCGGGGTACCTTCGAAAAACAGCAGGGCCGACGGATTCGCGGCACGCCACTCCAGTATCTTCCCGAAGAACGCCTCCTGGCCGGCGAGGTATTCCGCCTTCACGGCCTCAGTCATGCCCAGGGGAGACTTGCCGGAATAGACGATGTGGACCCCGTCATAGCCGTACCGGCCGTAAGGGGAGAAGACATCCGCCATTTTCTCCGAAAGGAACTCCGGGAATGTCTTCATGGTCCCGTCCGGGGTATCAGTGAACCCGTCTCCCGCTGCCGGACGGGATGCGGCCCATTCCTCTTCATAGGCCCGGTATTCAGCCTCGAACCTGCCGCAGTCTATCTCGTACAGGGTAGCCGTGCCCCTTTCGGAGCGTATCGAGGACATCTCCTCCACCGTCAGGGGATGGAGGTTGTCCGGTTCCGTAAGGATGACATAGTCCACGCTGTCCGGCAGGCTGGCAATGTGCCAGGCTCGTCCCGACGGGGCGGAGTTGCTGTTGTCGAATTTGGCAATCATGACCTTATGTTCACTCGCGCGGTAATCCCTGAGGCTCTGGAGATATTGTGCCCGCAGTTCCGGGTCCAGGGTCTCCAGGTCGGCCTTCACCAGCTTGACACTTTCCGGCTCCGTCCAGTCCGCACAGGACTGGAAAGCCGGGGCAGCTGCCAGGAAAGACAGGGCTGCCGCCATATAAGGGATACGCCTGATAATGCGTTTATCGTTCATAGTCGCAAATAGTTTTAATGTTGATTCATGTATGTCGGGTTGTCCGGCTTGCGGTCGAACCACAGCCTGGTGGACATCGCGTCCGCCCCGCCGAGCAGGGCAGAGACGGCTTCCTGGTAGTTCAGGGCGTTCGTGGAGGCCTCGTCGTCAGGATATTCCATACGCCGTGCCCCAACTGTTGTGAGAATCCTGTCCGCGCTCTTGTTGCCTTCTTCAGTGGCAGGCATAAGACGGGGATATCCCGTCCTCCTGAAGTCGCACCAGGCCTCGTTCCCGAGAAGCCAGTTCGCTATCCATTTCTGGGTGATTATGCGCTCCTGCTTTTCCTCGGCAGATGCGGCCTCGTCCCACGCGACCGTTATAGTGGAGATTGTACCGGCATAGGTGTTGCTCCCGGCCGGGTCCGTATAGTTCTGCGGCACGCTGGTGGCGTCAGTCAGGTAGGAGCCCAGGTCGGCCCCGTACTGTTCGAACGACAGGCGGATGCCTTCCTCGTAGGCTGTCTTCCCGTCCGTACCCATGTTGAAGTTGAACACGGCCGCCGCCTCCGCCTTCAGGAAGGCAACCTCCGCTGCATTCATCCAGTATGCCGGGTCGTTTTCCCCGAGGGTGACGCCGGAATACCTGTGGCTGACCGCGTTCATGTCCGGCACCACGATTCCCCGGCGCAGCCCGACATAGGGATAGCTTGTCTGGTCCCACTCGCTCCGGGTGAAATATTTCTCCCTGCGCGGATCCTGGTAGCCGTTCATGTAGCAGATGATGTCGGCCGAAGGACGGGAATCGCTCGCCCTGGTCGTGCAGGGCGTACCGTCGGCATGTGTTACCGGGTTGTAGTCTATGGTCTTGCGGATGGGGTTGCCGTCGACGCCCCATGACGAGAACATGGCATTGTCACCGTTGGACACCATGACACCGCCCCGGGCCTCATCCACCGCCGATTCCGCCATGGCCTGCGCCAGGGTCCTGTCTGCATAGACCACACGCATCGCGAGCCGGAGCTTCAGGGAATTCGCGAACCTTATCCACTTCTCCACGTTCCCTCCGTAGATGACATCGGCCGAAGCCGTGAAATTGCTGGTACGGTTCGGGAGCAGGGCGTCTACCGCCGCGTCGAGCTCCTCGAACATCTTCCGGTAGACAGCCTCCTGGGAGTCGTAAGGCACGTTTATCTCCCCGTTCTGCCCTATCCTGGAATAAGGGATCGGACCGTAGGTGTCGGTCACGCGGTGCATGGCCGCCACCTTTATGATTTCGCCCACGGCAAGGATGACAGGGTCGTCCGTCACCTGATGCAGCTGCCTGTAGTTGGAATAGATGACCGGGATTATCTTGTCGGACTTCATCAGGACGTTCGTCCAGTCATCCGTCGGGTTGTAGTTCATTATGGTGTTGTCCCACCCGCTGTTGGCGGAGGAAAGGTATCCCCCGGTGACACCGCCCATGAGCACGTCAGTGAACTGTGCGGTGTTCAGGTCCGGGGATATGACGCCGTTGGCCATTCCAATGAGGGATGCCTTGACAGCATAGCCGTCACGCTGCATCTCGTCGTCCGTGACCCCGTACGGGTTACGGTTTATGCCGATATAGTCCGCCGTGCACGCCACCATTGACGAGACCGCGGCGACGGCCGCCAAATGTCTTGCGATATTCTTCATTTCCATACAGATTGTCCTCCTCAGAATTTAATCCTTACATTGAAGCCGAAATTCCTTGTAGCCGGCATCATGAAATAGTCTATGCCCTGGTAGTAGTTGCCTGTGGTCGCTATGGACTCCGGGTCGAACGGGGCCTTGTTGTATATCATCCAGAGGTTGCGCCCGACAAGCTGGAGCGTAAGCTCGCAGACGTCCCCGAGCATCTTCCTCGGGAAGGTATAGCCTATGGACGCCTCCTGGAGCCGGACGTTGGAGGCCTGATAGGTATAGTATTGAGGTACCGCACTGCCTCCTGCGGCCGCTGTGTACCACCTGTTCGCATCCACGATATCCGAACCGTTGACCACATAGCCCCCGTTGTCACGCGCCGCGGCCGAGGCCTCGGACACGCCGTAGTAGTCGAGCATGGCCTGTGTCCTGGAGAAGACCACCCCTCCGAGACGGGCCGTGAACATGAAGCCGAAGTTGAAGTTGCCCAGACGGAAATCGTTTCTCCAGGCCATGTTGGCCTTCGGGAGGGTGCTGCCGAGCTTTATGTAGTCATCCACGTTGTTTATGGTGCTGGTGGAGACATTGCCGGAAGCATCCACGTAGATGTCCCCGTTGCTGTCCCTCACGAAGTCCTGGCGGGAGTAGAGGTCCCCGAGGGTGCCCCCTTCCCGGAGGAGGAAGAGCGCGTTCCCGAGACCGCCCATGTTCAGGGTGGATATGTTCAGCTTCTCTCCGGTCACAGGATTCACCGCGTTCTCGGCAAGGGAAAGTATCTCGTTACGGTTCGTGGAGAAGGTGTAGTTGCTCGCCCAGTTGAATATCCCCCACCGTTTCTCGAAGCCCAGGGCAAGCTCGAAACCCTCGTTCAGCACGTTTCCGGACTGGATAGGTATTTCCGAATAGCCTGAACCCGTGGAGATTTCAGGGAAGAACGTCTGGTTCTTGGTATTGGTACGGTAATATGTCGCATCCAGGCTGAACCAGGTCAGGAACCTGGCCTGGAGGCCGACCTCCCAGGACTGTGTCCTTTCAGGCTTGAGCTCCACGGGATAGGTAGTGTCCGTGGCCCATGCGTTGCCCTTGTCCGGCCACTCGTGGACAGGGTTCGCGAGCCAGCGCTCGAACGGGGTGCCCACATCGGCGAATGACGCACGCAGCTTCACGAACTCCAGCTGCCTCGGCATACCCGGGATAATCTCGGAAAGGACCACCGACACCCCGGCAGACGGGTAGAAGTACGACTTTACCCGGGAGCGCGGTCCGGCAAGCTGCGAAGGCCAGTCGTTGCGCCCGGTGAGGGTAAGGTACCAGGCGTTCCTGAAACCGAGCTCGGCAGAGCCGTATATGGACTGGGTCTGCTCTCTCCAGCCCTGCTGTTTCTTCTCCATCTTTGCCCTGTCTATTGCAAAGACATTGAACACGTTAGGTATATTGTCCGCTGCAATGGGCCCCCTGTTGGAGAAAAGGTCGTTCTTCATGTCGGTAACCGAGGCCCCGACGTTGGCGTGGAGACTCCATTCGTCCCATGTCTTGTTGATGTCAAGAAGGACATCGGCATAGACCTGCCTGTCCTCGACATCCTCTATCCCGAAAAGGCCGTTGCTGGACTCCTCGGCAAGGAGAGGGACGGTGGTCGCGTAGAATTTCTCGGTGTACTTGTTGTAGGAGTTGTCGGCACGGACACGTCCAGAAAGCGTCAGCCAGTCAAGTATTTCATAGCTCAGGCCTGCTGAAAGCATGTAGCGGGTCTTCTTGTTCTGGCGCAGGTTGCGGTAATTTATCCAGTACGGGTTCTGCATGGCCATTCCCGCATTCCCTACCGGCCAATACTGGGTATATATTTTCCTTGCAGTGTCGTATCTCTCGTACATGCGGATATCCTCCCAGTCGTTCCCCCTCGGGAAAAGATAGGCCCCGACAAGAGGGTTGTTGTAGGTACCCTGGTTAGTCGTGTTCAGGTCGTCCTGCAGGATGAAGCTCGCAGACACGTCGAGGGTCATCCTGTCTTTCAGGAAACTGGTGGTATTGCGGAAGGTGAAGTTGTACCGGTTGTACTTGTTGTTCGGCACATTGCCGACAGAATTGACGGCGGCCGCGGAAAGATATGTCTGGTTCCTGGAGTTCCCCGTGGACAGGGAGACACTCTCTGTCCCGATGACGCCCAGCCTGAAATAGTCCTTCGCGGGGCTGTAGCCCATGAAGTTGGCGTCATTGAGCCTGTTGCCCCAGCTGCGCAGGAGAGAGCCTTCCTTGGAGTTGTAGTCTCCCGTACCGTACCTGTTCTGGAAGCGCGGGAGGACGAACGGGGTAAAAATCTCCGTGTTGCTCGAGATTGTAAGGGAGGTCTTGCCGGCCTGTCCCTTCCTGGTAGTCACGACAATGGCGCCGTTGGCCGCCGCCGAACCGTAGAGGGCAGCCGCCGCGGCACCCGTCAGGACCGTCATGGACTCGATGTCCTCCGGGTTGATGTCGGCAATAGGGTCAGTTGCTCCCCTGGAATCGAATTCCGAAGATACAGTCTCCCGCGCGGTAGTGTACATCGGCACACCGTCTATCACGTAAAGGGCATTGGAAGACTTCGATATGGATTTCTGGCCCCTCATCACTACCTTGGAGGCGCCCCCGACCCCTGAAGACGAGGCGTTTATCACAAGACCCGCCACCTTTCCGTTCAGGGAGTTGACGAAGTTCGCGTCCTTGTTGGCCAGGAGCTCGTCCGAATCAATTTCCTGGACATTGTAGGAAAGGGCCTTCTCGGAACGCTTTATGCCGAGGGCGGTTACCACAGTCCCCTCCATCATTATGGCATCCGTCGCCAGGGTTATATCGAACTGCCGCCGCGAACCGATAGGGACCACCTCCGTGGCATACCCGAGGCATACTATCTCGAGGGATGCCCCCTCCATGCCCTCCGGCAGCACGAATGAAAACCTTCCGTCCACGTCGGTACCCGTACCGACGGACGTGCCCTGCACTATTACACCCGCGCCTATAACCGGAAGCCCGCTTTCATCAACCACTGTCCCGGAGATGCGGTCGCTCCCGGCCTCCCCGTCCACTGACGGGACTGGCACGCCGGAAATGTAGATATTGGTACCCTCGACTTTCCAGACTATGCCGGAATCCTTGAAAAGCCGGCCGAGGACTTCTTCTATGCCTGCGTCGCGGACACTGATACTTACCGTACGGTCCACGTCCACCAGGTCATTCAGGAAGATATAGCCGGAGGTCTGCTCTATGGCATCCATTACAGTCTCCAGCCTCACATTGTCCATCTCTAGAGTTATTCCGCCGCCTGTCTGTGCCGACACCCTGTGTCCGGGCACGGAAACGCACAGCGCAAGCATGGGGATAAAGAGTCTGACAATCTTGATAAATAGACTTTTATACATACTTTTGTCAATTATTAGTGATAGTTTAAATTTTATGCAGTGTATCCTGTCGCCCGCAGGCCTGCAGTCTACCTTATTACAATAGTGTTCGTCTGCCGGTCATACTCGTACCCGATGTCGCACACGAGGGCGAGCATCGACATGGCGTGGAGTATCCCGTCCGATACCCGGACCTTGCCCCTCGTATAGCGTATCTCCGGCAGAGTATCCCTCTGTATGTCTATGTTGACATCGTAGGCCAGCTCGAATTTCCTCATGAGGTGGCCGAACGGCACGCCGGCAATGTCTATCAGCCCGTCGGTCCAGCAGTCTACCGAACCCGGGTCCCCGATGTGCTCCAGATGCAGGTGCCCGTCTTCCATTGTCACCATCTGGTTGGTCTCCAGGACGTATTCCTCACCCTCCCGGCACTTGTTCACGACCTTTATTGAACCTCGCAGCAGGGCTGCGGAAAAAGCTCCCGACTCCTCGTCGACATCTACATTGAACCGGGTCCCGAGGACGGAGATCGAGGAGGCGTAGGTGTCCACATTGAAAGGCCGGCGCCTGTCCTGCGCTACGTCGAACAGGGCCTCTCCACGGATGAGCCTCACGTCACGGGTCTTCCTTGCAAAGACGGCGGGAATCTCAATCTCGGTACCGGAATTAAGCCAGAGCCTGGTGCCGTCCTCCAGGGTAAGCTGCATGCTCTTCCCCGGCGGGACATATACAGTCCTCACGCTGTTTTCCGCAAGCCTGTCCACGGCAGCGTTCCGCGACCACAGGGCGGCCCCGGCAGCGACAAGGACCACCGCGGCAGCAGAGGCCGCGGCAACGGCGATACGCCTGAACAGACGCCGGCGTCCATGTCCGGAACCATTTTCCCGGGACAGGGCAGCATCATCCCCGCCGTGCATAAGCATACCTTCATAGATGAAGTGCAGATCCGAATATTGCCTGGCGTGGCTTTCGTCCGGATCGTCGGCCAGCCATCGCCTCACCGCGGCTTCCTCTTCCGGAGTCGTGGCACACCTGAGGTACTTTATCAGCAGATATGTATCCATATACCAGTATATTACGGCAGTCCGCCAACTTTTCCCGCCCGCTGCGGGAGAGTAACGGATCCAGATATATGACACATGAAAAGGGGAGGCGGACCCCTGTACCGTGAATTTCCGGACAAATTCCTGTCAGGACCATGGGAGGGAAGGGGCAGGTGCCACAGGCCTTCCGGGGACGGCAGGACGGCAGGACAAATAAATTTGCTCCGTTCCCGGCTTCTGACTATATTTGAATTTTTCAAAAATACTGCGGATGAACGGAAAGGAACTTTCTCCACAGGAATTCGGAAAGCTGTTTTTGCGCTACAGGGACAGGATGGTCGCTGTAGCCAATTCTTACGTGCGGGACAGGATAGTAGCCGAAGATATTGTAGCTGATAGTTTTACAAACTTCTGGCACCTGCGCGGGAAAATCGTCATAGACACTGTCCCGGAAGCCTACATCCTTCGGTCCGTAAAGAACAGGTGCATAAACCACCTCCGGGACAGGGCCAACAAGATGAGGATACATCGGCAGATACATAACGACTCCTACATGGCGATAATGGCGGAGCTCGGGGTCCTCGGGAAGGACGAGACCGGGCTGATATTCAGGTCCGACATCGCCGACATCTTCTCAAGGCTCCTCTCTGAAATCCCCGAAAGCACCCGCAACATCTTCCTTGCCAGCAGGTTCGGGGACCTCACCTATAACGAGATCGCCGAGAAATACGGCATATCCCCGAGGAAAGTGAAAAGGGAAATCCAGTACGTCCTGGAGATAATGAGGGCATCCCTGAAAGATTACCTGCCGCTGCTGCTCTTCCTCGAGGGCATCAAGATATGCTCCCAAAATACGTGGTGGGGATAATATTTCACGTTTCCGGCGGTATATTGATTAATATTTCCTACCTTGGGAAAGGTTAATCTATTTCAATCATGAAAACAACTCTGTCAATCCTCCTGCCGGCCATACTCCTGGCGGCAGCATCCATCTTCTTTTCCGGATGTGAAAAAATCATAGTCATCGAATGCCAGCACCCTGTCATATACTGCCCCGGAGACAGCGGCAGCGGTTCAGGCAGCGGCGGGGACGGGGATTCCGGGAGCTCTTCCGGCCTCGGGAGCAACCTCGTAGGCTTCCATGCCTCCGTTGAAAGCCTCAACATGGCAACCAAGGCCATGTCGCCCATATCCGCGAATACCAAGGTGATGATATACGCATACCACGGCTCCACGGACAACGCCACTTCCACCTCCGCCGTAGCAAGGGGCTCCTACACCTCGCAGCAGACCGGGACCCTCACGGGTGACGGAGGCTACAAGATGATGCTCAGCAACGGAGTCTTCGACTTCTACGCAGTCTCCGTCAACACCCAGGACCTGCCTCCTGTGTTCTCCAACGGGGTGTCCTCCGCCCTTTCAAACGGGGTGGACTACCTGTGGTGGAACGTGGACAACTACGACGTGGCCGCCGCACAGGTGACAGTGCCCATAGTCCTCAACCACTCAGCGACACAGGTATCCTTCGAGATCGAGTCCGGCACCGGCATATATGTCGGGAGCATTGCCTCTGCCACAATCACGGTGCCAAAGCCAGGGGCTACGATGGACCTTTCCACCGGTGTCATACCTCCGGCCACGGAATATGATTCCGCACCGGCATCCATGGGCATAAACGGGCTGAAGCTGCAGTACACCATGCTGCCTCTCGAGACAGACGAGCCGATGCAGCTCGTGCTGAACCTCTACCTCAACGGGGAACCGGACGTGAAGCAGTATTCGGTCGCTGTCCCTGTCCCGGAAGGGGGGCTCAAGGCCGGGAATTCATACCTGTTCCGGGCAGTGATCGAGGCGGACAACGTAAGTTTCCCTGAAGTAGGGATAAGCGACTGGGTGGATGTCGACGAGACCGGGAATCCGCTCTATCCGCACTAACGTGACGGTGCGCCGCAGGCCACCCGGCTCGCGATATCCTTCCTGAAACGTACGGTGAGATATACCGTACGGATGACAAGGTGTATCAGATAGGCGGCGAGCAGGACATGTATCGCCAGGACAGAAGAGTCGGCATCCGGCGGTGCCACGGCCCGCAGGATGCCGAGCCCGGCGAAATAGGTCAGGAAGAAGCCGGCAGCCGCGGCAATCATGGTGTTCCGTATGGGCCTGGAAGCTGTCGCGCCGATGTAGATCCCGTCCCAGGCGAAGGCCGCGCAGCCCAGGAGAGGCATCAGGACCATCCACGGCATATATTTCAGGGACATGTCGATGACCTGGTAATCCTCCGTCATCACCTTGAGGATAGGCAGGCCTGCGAAGGCGTAGAGGAACATGAACCCGACACCGATGCCCAGGCTCCACACAAAGACGAACTTCACGACCTTCATCAGGGTGTCCCTGTCCCGTGCACCTATGTAGCGCCCCGTGAGGGCTTCCCCGGCGTATGCAAAACCGTCTGTAAAGTACGAGAACAGCATCATTATCTTCATAAGTATCGTGCCTGACGCGAGGAGAAGGTCCCCGTAATGAGCCGAGAAGGTTGTGAACCCGATATAGATGCCTATGAAGCACAGGGACCTTATGAAAAGGTCCGTATTCATCACGAAAAACCGCTTCATCTCCGCCCCGCCGAAGGCCTTGAAGATGTCCCCCGGGCGCCATCCCTGGAAGACCCGCCTCCTGTATTTCACGAGAAGCAGTATGCCGGCGCACAGCAGGCCCGAATACTGGGCCATGACGGTGCCTGCGGCAATACCCGTGAAACCGATGCCCTCCCAGGAATATCCTCCTGCGGTAAACCCGAGGGCGAGGACTATGCTCGCGGCAGTGTTCACCACGTTCACCACAAGGTCCGTGACCATGGGCGAGATGCTGTCCTGCATACCTATGAACCAGCCCTTGAATGCCATGAGGCTCAAGGTCGCCGGGGACGCCCATATCCTTATGTAGAAATACCCGGAAGCCAGCTCCCGGACTTCGGGCGTACAGTCCACCACAAGGAAGGCGGCCTTGACGAAAAGCCACTGGACGGCCAGCAGGAGGAGGGAGCAGAGCAGGGCGATGCCGACGGCCCGGCTCAGTATCGAGGCGGACTCCTTCATGTCCCCACGGCCGAAGGCCTGTGCCGTCAGCCCTCCGGTGCCAACCCTAAGGAAACCGAAATTCCAGTACAGCAGGTCGAAGAGCATGGTACCTATGGCCACTCCCCCGATCAGGGTCGCTGCCGAGGCCACGGAGGACGGGTCAAGATGCCCGGCCACGGCAATGTCCACCATGCCGACCAGCGGCACGGTAATGTTGGCAAGGATACTCGGCAGGGCCAGATCCAGTATTTTCTTGTTCACTCCCATCTCCTGCTGCGGACAATCATCTGTATTTCTCACCTTCCTCGAGCATCCCGAGATAGGAAGAGTACCTTTCGGCGCTTATCCTGCCGTCCTCCACGGCGGCCTTCACGGCACATCCCGGCTCGTGGGTATGGGTGCACGGGGCAAAGCGGCACTCCCCGGACAGGGCCAGCATCTCGGGGAAATAGAGGGCTATCTCCTCCGGGCGTATGTCCACAAGCCCGAACCCCCTTATCCCGGGAGTGTCGATTATGTATCCCCCGCCCGAGAGAGGATACATCTCATAGAATGTGGTGGTATGCTTCCCCTGGAGGTGAGCTTCTGAAATCTCCCCTATCTTCAGGTCTATGGAAGGGTCCAGGGCCTTGATAAGGGAGGACTTGCCCACTCCGGAGACCCCGGAGAACAGCGAGACCGAATCCATGCACTCCTTCCGGAGCTCCCCTATCCCGTCCCCGGTCAGGGCGGAGACATCGAGGACCCTGTAACCCGCACCTTCATAGATACGGTGGAAGGCCGCGAGCTGCTCCGCGCACAAGGTCCGGAAAATGTCGGTCTTGTTCATGACAATGACAGGATGGACATTGTAGACCTCGCACGTGACCAGTATCCTGTCGAGGAAAGGGAGCTTCACCTCCGGGAAGTCGAGGGTAGCCACTATGAAGGCCTTGTCCACATTGGCCGCGATGACATGGGCCTGCCTCGAGAGATTGGCGGACTTGCGGATGACATAGTTCCTGCGCTCCTCCACGGAAAGTATCACGGCCGGGTTCTCCACGGTCGGGACGCCGGGGCCGCACTCGTACACCACCCTGTCGCCCACAGCCACGGGATTGGTGGCCGAGCTCCCCTTCAGCCTTATCTTCCCCCTCAGGACCGCCGGGAACAGGTTCCACTCCGGGAGGGCGGAAAGCATGTAATGGCTTCCCGTATGCTTGACTACTGTCGCCGTTTTTCCTGTCTGCATATTCTGTACAGGGAGCTGCGGTTGGCCTGGCAGCTTCCCTTGTCCGCAAAGATGATGATTATTTTGAAATAAATTTGACTATATTTGACTTTTGTTGACATATCCCGGACTTTTGCTTCCCGGGATGAACTTACGGAACCATTATGATAAGCGAGAACCAGATTGAAGACACCCTTGAAAACCTGTTCGGGAACATACGTTTCAACGATGAGCCTTCAGGGCTGTACGACCCGCTCAGGTACATGATAGGCATAGGCGGCAAGCGGATACGCCCGAGACTGTGCCTCATCACCTATTCCCTTTTCAAGGACAGTTTCGATGAAAAGATACTCGAGCCTGCAGCCGCCATCGAGATATTCCACAGCTTCACCCTCATCCATGACGACATCATGGACAATTCCGACATGCGCCGGGGCGTGCCCACGGTATACCGGAAATGGGACAGCAACACGGCCATAATCTCCGGGGACGTAATGTCCATAGACAGCTACAGGAGGATAGCCAAGGCCCCGGCAGAGGTGCTCCCGCAGGTACTTGACCTGTTCACCGCCACCGCCGCCCAGGTATGCGAAGGCCAGCAGTACGACATGGATTTCGAGAACGTCAGGAACGTGCCCATGGATTCATACATGAAGATGATAGGGCTGAAGACGGCCGTGCTCATAGCCTGCGCAGCCAAGCTCGGGGCAATTATCGGCGGGGCAGACGAAAGGGCCTGCGACCTGCTCTACAAGTTCGGGTATGACCTCGGCCTGGCCTTCCAGATCACCGACGACTACCTGGACCTGTACGGGGATGCCGCGGTCTTCGGCAAGAAGATCGGCGGGGACATCGTGAACAACAAGAAGACGTGGCTCCTGACAAGGGCCCTCGAGAAGGGAGGGGAAATGGAGAAGTCCGGGGTAATTGACGCCGCGCACGGTCCGGCCGCCCTGCTCAGGGCCATGGAGATGAAGACCGGGAGCGAGGCAGAGAAGTCTGCCAAGATAGCGAAGGTCAAGGAGATATACGAGACCCTGGGGATAGACGAGGACGTGAAGTACGAAATCATCAAGCTGCACGCCCAGGCGATGAACTATGCCGGTCTCATAGGCCTGAGCAAGGTCAGGTACGAGATGCTCCACAGGTATGCCGACAGGCTGCTCGGGAGGAACAAGTAGGGAAGAGGGCCGTTATGCCGCATGAGGAGCAGGACGGAAGTCCTGCGCAACATAAATTCGTCGAACTGGCATTAATATGGAAAAGAAGGATTTGGAGATAATGGCCCCGGCCGGCAATTTCGAATGCCTGCAGGCGGCCATACAGGGCGGAGCCGACTCCGTATATTTCGGGGTGGAGAAACTGAACATGCGTTCCCATTCCGCCAACAATTTCAGGATGGAGGACCTTCCGGAGATATGCCGGATATGCAGGGAACACGGGGTAAAGTCTTACCTGACCATGAACATCATACTGTACCAGGAAGACCTCGGGGACATGCGCAGGACCCTTGACGCTGCAAAGGCGGCAGGTATAACTGCCGTAATAGCCTCCGACATGGCGGCCATCATCTACGCCCGTTCCATAGGGCTCGAGGTGCACATTTCCACCCAGCTCAGCATATCGAACGCTGAAGCCCTACGGTTCTACTCCGCCTATGCGGACGTCGTGGTCCTGGCAAGGGAGCTCAACCTGGACCAGGTCAGGGAGATAAAGGACATAATAGACTCCGAGGACATAACCGGGCCGTCCGGACGCAAGGTCGAGATAGAAATGTTCGCGCACGGGGCCCTGTGCATGGCCGTCTCCGGGAAATGCTACCTCAGCCTGCACGAATACGGGGCATCGGCAAACAGGGGTTCCTGCTACCAGATATGCCGCCGCGGATACGAGGTAAAGGACCTCGAGACCGGGAACAGGCTCGTGGTGGACAACAAATACATAATGTCGCCAAAGGACCTCTGCACCATAGAGTTCATGGACAAGATAACGGATGCCGGGGTCACCGTCTTCAAGATAGAGGGCCGGGCACGGTCCGCCGAATATGTGAAAAGGACAGCGTCCTGCTACCGGAGGGCGGCTGACGCGGTCTGCGAGGGCAGGTACACGGCAGAACTTGCCGCGGAGCTGAAGAAGGAACTTTCCGAAGTCTTCAACCGCGGATTCTGGGACGGATACTACCAGGGAGCAAGGCTCGGTGAATGGAGTGAGGTCTACGGCAGCAAGGCCACCCGCAGGAAAGTATACAGCGGGAAGGTGACGAACTGGTTCGCTAGACTCGGCGTGGCCGAAATACTGGTCGAGTCCGCACCCCTGAAAGTCGGGGACAGGATACTGGTCATGGGGCCTTCCACCGGAGTGGTCGAGACCACTGTCAAGGAGATAAGGGTGGACCTGGAGCCTGTCCAGGAGGCCGGGAAGGGCGTCTTCTGTTCAGTGCCCGTGGACCTCGGCGGCCAGACCGCGAAACTGCGCAGATCCGACAAAGTGTACATCTGGAATGAGCAGGACCCGGCCAACTAACGGAATATCTCCCGCAGGACCTTCAGCGAATTGACATTGACCGCCGACTCCGTGTGGTATTCTATATACTTCAGGAGCCTTTCGGCAATCTCGTTGCGCAGTTCCCCGGACATGGGCATGAGCATGGCCTCGGAAAACGGCAGCGACACGAAGCGCGAAACCACGGGCAGGTGCTCCCCCACGAAGGGGGCAAGCTCCCGGGACTCCGGGCTGAAGCCGAGGGCAATGATGAATTCCAGCAGGAAATAAAGATGGAAGTTGCTGAAATCCGTGTCCATGGCATCCAGCAGCAGGATATTCTTAACGCAGACATCGTAAAGGGAAGGGTCGTTCATCCCCTCCTTCACAACACGGTAGAGCACCTCGCTCATGAACATGGATATTGCGCTCTTGCTCAAGTTGTTCCTTATCCCCGAAAGTGTATAGCGGGAAGACACGTTCCTCGCCGAGAACATCCGGGACTTGCCGGTATCGAGGATATCGGCCTCAAGGATGCTCAGGGGAAAGAAGAGCGAAGTCACCGAACGCCTGGGCATGCTCTTTATGAAAAGCCCCTTCCTCCCGTACTTCTTCGAAAGGGTATGGAGGATGATGGAGCTTTCCCCGAATTTTGTCGTATGGAGCAAAATGAATTCGGAATTGTCAAGCATGGTCGGCCAAAAACTCTGACATAGCCCTCAAGGCCTTTCCGCGGTGGGAAATCGAATTTTTCTGTTCTTCGGTAATTTCCGCAAGGGTGACTGAAGGATAGTCGTCCGCGATGAACACCGGGTCGTATCCGAAACCGCCTTTCCCGGCCCTGGACCTGGCGATAGTGCCCTCGAGGACACCGTCGAAAAAGAACTTCCTGCCCCCGAGAATAAGGGTCACGACACTTCTGAAGCGTGCCTTCCGCAGGTTCTTCTTCGGAGCTATACCCATGGAAGCCATCAGTGAAGCCTCCATCTCCTTGCGTGAGAGTTCCGTGAGGAGCTTGTCCATGTTCCGGCCGAAGTCCTTGTCATCCCCGGCATACCTTGCCGTGTGGACTCCCGGAGCCCCTCCGAGTGAGTCTACCTCGAGCCCCGTATCATCCGCGAAACAGTCCGTGTGGCAGTTCTGCCAGATAAAGTCCGCCTTCTGCTGCGAATTGGCCCTCAGGGTAGCGCCTGTCTCGGGAATATCTTCCGTGATTCCCATCTGTGCAGGGGTAACGAGCTCAAATCCCTTGCCTAAAATTTCTGATGCCTCCCGCAGTTTTCCGCTATTGCCCGTTGCAAAAACCATTTTCATAACTGCTTTCTATTTTCGTCTTAACCGGGCGCAAAGGTAAAAACATTTCGCAAATACGCAAAATGTGCTATCCGTTCAGAGACCCGGGCAGAGACTCCTGTCCCCGGTCCCCAAGGGCGGCAAGGGCATCCTTCAGCTGGCGGTCATACCTGAGCCTCACGATAATGCCAGCCTCCTGGTAATAATACCTCACGGCTATCTCCTCCTCGAGGAAAGGCCTTATCTCCTCCTTCTTCAGGCGGATGAAGGCTTCCTTGTCAATCTCTATGGCCTTCTCCAGGGCATCGAGCTCCGCAGACATCGTGCCGGCGAGCCCGTCCTCCTCCAGTTCCTTCTTCATCTGGTCGAACAGGGTCTCGGCACTGCTCCTGTAGTCGAACTCCTGGGTCTTCGCGAAACTTATGAAGTCCTCGAAATCCTCGTCCGAGAACCTGAAGTCCGCCAGGGCAGGAATTGAGTCGTGCTCCCTGACATACTTTATCACATACCTGTCTATGATCCCGTTCAGCACGAGGGAGTAGACAAGCCGGCTGTACGAAGGGGCAGCCACCTCCACGTCCGGGGTGATGCCGCCGCCGTCACGCACTATACGGCCCTTGGATGTCCTGAACTCGTGGGTCAGGGAATCCGGGATATGCCCTACACTGCCGTCCTCGTTGCGGTGGCTGTAGTCGATGGCCTGCACGCAGCGGCCGCTCGGGGTATAGTATTTGGCCGTAGTCACCTTCAGCTGGCCGTTATAGGCTATCGGCCTCACCGTCTGCACCAGGCCTTTCCCGAAGGTCCTCTTTCCCATGATTATGCCCCTGTCGAGGTCCTGGATGGCGCCGGCGACAATCTCCGAGGAGGAGGCGGAACCGGAGTCAACCATTATTATGAGCGGTATTTCGGTATCCACAGGCTCGGAAGACGTCCTGTATTCCTTGTAGGATTCCGGGGATATGCCCTTGGACGATACCACGAGGGAGCCTTTCGGCACGAAGAGGGAGACTATGTTTATGGCCTCGTTCATGAGTCCGCCCCCGTTGCCCCTCAAGTCGAGCACAAGCCTTTTCATCCCCTGTTCCTTCAACTTGTAATATCCGGCCTTGATCTCATCCGAAACCTTGTCCGTGAATCCGCTCTGGTATATGTACCCTGTAGTGTCGTCGAGCATCCCTACGTATTCCACATCCGGGATATGGATGCGCTCCCTGACTATGGACACGTCCACGGTATCCCCGCCATGGGCCTTCAGCACCTTGAAGCTGACGGTTGTCCCCGGCTTTCCCTTCATCCTGTCACTGCTTTCCTTGGCCTCCAGCCCCTTGGTTGGCTGGCCGTCGATAGCGATTATCTCGTCCCCGCAGCGCAGGCCGTTCTTCCAGGCCGGAGAGCCGTAATAAGGCTCGTTGATGACCACGTTCGCGTCCTTCTCCTTGAAGATTATCGCCCCTATGCCGCCGTAGGTCTTGGACAGCATCATCTGCAGGTCCTCATTCTCCTCCTCCGGGATATAGATGGTGTACGGGTCGAGGTTCTCCAGCATGGCGTCCACCCCGGCCCGCATTATACGGTCCACAGGCAGGCTGTCCACATAAGACCTGTTCAGTTCCTTCAGGATGGAATTCTCTATCTCCACCCACTGCCCCAGCTTGAAGCTATGGCTCTGTGCCGATGCCGTAAGCCCTGACACAAGCACAGCGGCGGCAGCAGCCGCAATATATTTCCTGATCATTTCCATAACAGTTACATGAAACACCGGACAATCCCCTCCCCGGGGCCCGGAAAATACAAAAAGCTACGGCCCGGCCTCCAGCCGGACCAGGACCGGCCATGCCGGCTATTTCTTCATGCGGGCCTTCTTTTTCTTGGACTCCCTTATGGCGCCGCGGATCTTCTCCTTCCGGGCAGCCTTGCGCGCAGCCCGCTCCTCCTCCGGCACCGTCTCCTGGAGACGCTCCTCCTGTCCGGTCTCCACAAGCTCGTAATCCAGCAGCTTCTGCTCGAGGTTGGCCTTCTTGACACGGATCTTCACCGGGTCCCCGAGGTTGTAGACCACCTTGCTGCTGCGTCCCACAATCCTGTACTTCTCCTCGTCGAACTCGAAATAATCCGACTTCACGTCACGCAAGGCGACCATACCCTCGATCTTGGTAGGCTCTATCTCGACATACATCCCCCACTCCGTCAGGCCGGAAATGTGCCCCTCGAACTCGTAGCCCACCTTGTCCTGCATGAACTCCACAAGCTTGTACTTGATGCTGGAACGCTCGGCCTCGGCAGCCACGACCTCCCTCTCGGAAGCATATTTGCACTGTCCCTCGTAGTAGTCCTTCTTCTGGGAAGCCTCCCCGTCGAGATACATGGCAAGAAGCCGGTGCACCATCATGTCCGGATACCGCCGGATAGGCGAGGTAAAATGAGTGTAATACTTGAAGGCCAGGCCGTAATGCCCGATATTGTCGGTACTGTAGCGCGCCTTCGCCATGGTCCTGAGGGAAAGGAGCTCGATGGCATTGAACTCCGGCTTGTCCTTGGCCCTGGCGAAAAGCCCGTTCAGCTCACGGGAAATCTCCTTGCCGTTGTTCATCTGCCCGAGGGTGTAGCCGAAATTGCCCACGAATCCACGGAGGTTCTCCAGCTTCTCCTGGTTAGGCTCGTCATGGATCCTGTAGACAAAGGTCTTCGCCTCCGCCTTCCTGCCCTTCCCTGCCGGAGTCTTGCATTTTGTGGCGACGAATTCGGCGACACAGCGGTTGGCCAGGAGCATGAACTCCTCTATGAGCCAGTTGGCCTCCCTGGTAACCTTCTGGTAGACATTCACCGGACGGCCTTTCTCGTCCACCTCCACCTTCATCTCCGGACGTTCGAAGCTTATGGCACCTGCGGCGAACCTCTTCTTCCTCAGCTTGGAAGCGAGGGAATCCAGTATAAGCAGGGCTTCCTTTATATTGTCCGGCACCGGACGGACATGGCCGTCAGGCCCGAAGGCATAGCTGGCGGACATGGCCTTCCTGCCGTCGTCCAGGATCTTCTGCGCGTTCTCGTAGGCGAAACGGTAGTCCGACTTTATGACAGTCCTTCCGAACCACTGGGAAACCACCCTCGCCAGGGGCGAGATCTCGAATACCGCGGAGAAACAGAGCTTCTCCTCCTCCGGACGCAGCGAACAGAGCTTGTTGGAGAGCTTCTCCGGGAGCATCGGCACAGTCCTGTCGACAAGGTAGACGGAAGTCCCCCTGTTGCGGGCCTCCTCGTCCACGATACTGCCTGGACGTACATAGTAAGTCACGTCGGCAATGTGGACGCCGACCTCGAAGTTCCCGTTCTCCAGCTTCCTGAAGGACAGGGCATCGTCGAAATCCTTGGCGTCGGCCGGGTCTATGGTGAACGTGGTCACATCCCTGAAATCCTTCCTGCCCTTGCGGTCGGCATCGGTTATCCTGTCGGAAATCTTGTCGGCTGCATTCTCCACCTCGGGCTCGAAACGGTAAGGCAGCGCGTACTCGGCGAGGATGGCGTGCATCTCGGTATCGTTCTCCCCTGGATCACCCAGCACATCCACGATATGCCCCACAGGTGCAGGCTCGTCCTTCTCCCAGTGGTCCACAAGGGCGGCCACCTTCATCCCGGCCCTGGCCCGCAGTTCCCTTCTTGCGTTGTCTACAGTCTCGTACACCCCTATGACAGAGTACTCGTCCTGCCCCATCTTCTTCAGGAACCCGGTCGAGTCCGGCATCCCCTCCGGATTGTCAGCACGCCCCATCCTCTGCTTCCTGTTCTTGAAGCCCACGGGGGCGGCCCCCACAAGAGGAATCACGATATCGTAAGGCATGGCCCGGCTCTCCATGAGCACCCAGGCCTGCTCCCCGACTATATGCAGAATACCGACGAACGGCCTGCGCGAGCGCTCCACAATCTCCGTCACAGCACCTTCCCTGCGCTGCCTGTCCGTCTTCTCCTTGAGCACGGCAACCTTCACGATATCCCCGTTCAGCGCGCCTTTTGTCTTGGAGGCCTTCACGAAGACATCATCCTCCTCACCTTCCACTATCACGAAAATGAATCCTTCCCTTGTCATCTGCACCTTCCCGGTCAGGACAAGGGCAGGTTTCTTCTCCTTTTTTTCCTTTTTCTCGCCACGGTTTCTGCTCCGTCTGCGGTTTCTGTCGGCCATAATATATTCTAATAAAAATTTACTATCTTTGTGGGATTTGTAGAAACTGTTTGAATTTTTACAAAAAAGTTTTCCCGGAAATATCCATAGAAGTTTTGGAAAACTTTAAACAGCTCCGTAATTCGGCAAAATTAATAAAAATAAGAAAATATAATACATTATGGACAGAAAAGTTCTTCTCATGATCCTCGACGGATGGGGCGAGGGCAAACACAACTGGACAAACGCCATCTACACCCAGGGCGCACCTTACATCGAATCCCTCAGGGAAAAATACCCGTTCAGCCATCTTCAGGCCTGCGGAGAATATGTCGGCCTTCCTGACGGACAGATGGGCAACTCCGAAGTCGGACACCTCAACCTCGGTGCCGGAAGGGTCGTATACCAGGACCTCGTGAAGATAAACATCGCCTGCCGCGAGCACAAGCTCCTCGAAAATGCCGAGATCAAGGCTGCGTTCGACTACGTGGCAAAGACCGGCAAACAGCTCCACCTGATGGGGCTTGCATCGATGGGCGGGGTGCACAGCTCCCTCTCGCACGTCTACGAGTTCCTCGCCGTGGCAAAGGAGTACGGCCTCGGGAAAGTCTTCGTGCACTGCTTCATGGACGGACGTGACACTGACCCGAAGAGCGGGAAAGGTTTTGTAGCAGAACTCGAGCAGAAGATGGCAGAGACCACAGGCAAGGTGGCTTCTGTCTGCGGACGCTACTACGCCATGGACCGCGACAAGAGATGGGAGAGGGTGAAGCTCGCCTACGACCTCCTTGTAAAGGGTGAAGGCGCGAAATTCACCTCCGCCACAGAAGGGATCGAGGCTTCCTACAGCGAGGGAGTCACCGACGAGTTCATCAAGCCAATATCCATAACCGGGGCCGACGGCAAGCCGGTAGGCACCATCCAGGAAGGCGACGCGGTCATATTCTTCAACTTCCGCAACGACCGCGCAAGGGAAATCACCTCGGTGCTCACACAGGAGGACATGCCGGACTACGGGATGAAGACCCTGCCGCTCTACTACTGCTGCTTCACCCCTTACGACGACAAGTTCAAGGGGCTGCACATCCTCTTTGACAAGGAGAATGTCCAGGAGACCCTCGGGGAGGTGGTGTCAAAGGCAGGGAAACGCCAGCTGCGCATAGCCGAGACAGAGAAATATGCACACGTGACGTTCTTCTTCAACGGAGGGCGCGAGACCCCGTTCGAGAATGAGGACAGGATACTCGTAAGCTCGCCGAAGGTGGCCACCTACGACCTGCTCCCGGAGATGAGCGCACCGGAAGTGACAGAAAAGCTGGTCGAAGCCATCAACTCGGAGAAAGAAGACATGATCATACTGAACTTCGCCAACGGCGACATGGTAGGGCATACAGGAGTGTTCCCTGCCATCTGCAGGGCGGTCGCCCGCGTCGACAGGTGCGTGAAGGAAGTTGTTGAGGCGGCAATCGCGCACGGCTATGCGGTCCTCCTTACGGCCGACCACGGCAACGCCGACCATGCCTTCAACGACGACAGCACGCCTAACACCGCCCACTCCCTCAACCCTGTGCAGTTCATCGTCATCAACGCCGGGGTAGACCATGTGAAGGACGGAAAGCTCGCCGACGTGGCCCCTACCATCCTCAAGCTGATGGGCATCCCGCAGCCTGCCGCAATGACCGGTGAACCGCTGATATAGAAGCCTGTGCGCAATATAATTGACACATAAAGACAACAGCTATGACGAATTTCAAGAATGACCCGAGGATAGTGCTGACACTCGATGCAGGAGGCACGAACATGGTTTTCGGAGCGATGAAAGGCGGAGAATTCATCGTAGAGCCCATCACTCTCCCGGCACACTCCGACACGCTCGACCTTTGTCTCGGCACCATGGTGACCGGATTCAGGACCATAATAGAAAAGCTCGGAGAGAAGCCCTCCGCCATCAGCTTCGCATTCCCTGGCCCGGCGGACTATCCTAACGGCATCATAGGAGGCTATCTCCCTAACTTCCCCTCCTTCAGGGACGGGGTGGCGCTCGGGCCCTTCCTCGAGAAGACCTTCGGCATCCCGGTCTACATCAACAATGACGGGGACCTCTTCGCATACGGGGAAGCCCTCGGAGGGATGCTGCCTGAAATAAACGCAAGGCTCGAGGCGGCCGGAAGCGAAAAGCGCTACCGCAACCTGATCGGCTACACATTCGGCACCGGCTTCGGGGTCGGGATAGTAGTCAACGGCGAGCTCAACCGCGGGGACAACTCCTGCGTGGAGACATTCTGCCTGCCGCACAAGGACAACAGGGACATGATAGTGGAAGACGGCATAGCCATAAGGGCTGTAAAAAGGATATACGGGGAACTCTCCGGAGACAAGGACCACAGGCTGGAACCGAAAGACATCTTCGACATCGCGGAAGGCAATGCCCCAGGCGACAGGGAGGCTGCGAAAAAGGCGTTCAGTGAAATCGGGGCGGCTGCAGGAGACGCCATGGCGACGGCAGCGACCCTCATAGACGGGCTCATCGTCATAGGAGGCGGAGTCACTGCCTCGCACAAGTATTTCATGCCGAGCCTTCTGGAGGCCCTGCGTGGAAAAATCCACACCCTTGCCGGAGAGGAGACCCACAGGGTACAGTCGAAAGTATACTACCTGGACGACGATGCGGAATTCGCTGCATTCGCCAAGGGGGACAGCCGGAAACTGAAAGTCTACGGTTTCGACGACGAGGTCACCTACGACCCGCAGAAACGCATCGGCATCGGGATATCAAAGCTCGGTGCCAGCAAGGCGATTTCCGTAGGGGCCTACACCTTCGCTCTCGGCCAGCTGGACAAGGCCGGCCAGGTGAACGGATAATCCTCCCGCTTCCCGGACACCGGGAAATACTTTAAAACAAGAAAACGACATGACAATGTTATACCCGTTAAAATTCAGGCCGATACTGAAGACCCTCGTGTGGGGCGGCGAGAAGATAGCCCCGTTCAAGAATATAAAGACCGACCAGCACAACATCGGGGAAAGCTGGGAGCTGTCTGGTGTCAAAGGCAACGAATCCGTCGTAGCCGGAGGCCCCCTCGACGGGAAGACCATAACGGAGCTTGTCCGTGAGTACCGGGAACGCCTGATAGGAAAGTCCAACTATGCAAGGACCGGGGAGGAATTTCCCCTCCTTATCAAGTTCATAGACGCCAGGCAGGACCTTTCCATCCAGGTGCATCCGGATGACGCGCTCGCAGCCAGGAGGCACAACGGCTCCAAGGGCAAGACCGAGATGTGGTACGTCATAAGTGCCGACAAGGACGCCCACCTGATGTCCGGGCTTTCCAGGAAGATAACACCTGAAGAGTACGTCGAGAGGGTGAACAACAACACCATCACGGACGTCCTCCACGACTACAGCCTCAGCCCTGGAGACGTGTTCTTCCTCCCTGCCGGGCGTATCCACAGCATTGGCTCGGGCTCGTTCATCGCCGAGATACAGCAGACTTCCGACATCACCTACCGCATATATGACTTCGGCAGGCCCGGACTCGACGGAAAGCCGCGCGAACTGCATACGGAGCTGGCGAAAGACGCCATCGACTACACCGTCCATGACGACTACAGGACGCACTACACACCGGAAAAGGACAAGGAGACTGTCCTCGTGTCATGCAAATACTTCACGACGTCCCTCCTCGACCTCGACCGTCCTTTCACGAAGGACCTCTCGGGGCTCGACTCCTTCCTCATCCTCATCTGCACGGCAGGCAAGGGAGAGATCATCGACGACAGAGGCAACCGCACCCCTGTCCACCAGGGAGAGACAGTCCTGATTCCTGCGGAAGCCTCCTCCCTGCAGATTGTCCCGGAAGGCACGCTGAAGATGCTTGCAAGTTTTGTATAGGAATCACTCTATTCCGCGGGCCCGGAGCAACGCACCGACGGAAGGCTCGGCTCCGCGGAATTTGCGGTAGGACACCATAGGATCCTCGCTGTCCCCCTTCTCAAGGATATTGGTACGGTAGGACATGGCAGTCTTCCTGTCGAACAGACCGCGTCTCATGAACAGTTCGAAGGCATCCTTGTCCAGCACCTCTGCCCAGAGATAGCTGTAGTATCCGGCGTCGTAGCCGCTCTTGAAGATATGGTTGAAATACGTCGTCCTGTACCTCGGGATAATCTCGTCTATCAAGCCTGCCTCTTCCATCATGCAATTCTCGAATGCCACAGGGTCAATCAGCATCAGCCTGTCAGACGTACCGGTCGGGATTTTCCTGCCGTTCACTACAAGGCAGGCAGGCTCCGCACTTTCAGGTGCCGGAGTCGAGGAAGCGAAAGGACAGTCATCAGGAACATACACGGAAGTAAGTTCGTGCCACCTCATATCCAAGATTGACGCAGCCGCAAGCTCCGTCGTCATGAAACCCTGGTTGAACTTTCCGGCGTTCCTTATCTTGGTCACAAGCGAGTCCGGAATGACCTCCCCTGTCTCGTAATGCCTTGCGTACATTGCCAGCACCTCCGGCTGGAAAGCCCAGTTTTCGTTAAGCTGGGACGGCAGTTCCACGAAATCCCTTGCGACGGAAGTCCCGCTCATGTCCTTGTAGGTGCACCTTGTCAGCATCCCGTGCAGGGCATGGCCGAACTCGTGGAACATGGTTGCGGCCTCGTCAAGAGTAAGCAGAGACGGCTTCCCGGCAGCCGGTTTGGTGAAATTGCCGACATTCACGATGATCGGGCGTATATCCTCGCCCTCCTCCGAAATCTCCTGGTTCCGGAAATTGCTCATCCAGGCCCCGCCGCGCTTGGTACTGCGCGGATAATAGTCAGTCAGGAATATCCCGAGGAACGAACTGTCGGCATCCGTTACCTTGAAGCCCTCTACATCCGGATGATATACCGGAATGCTGTCCAGCTTCTCGAAGTTCAGGCCGTAGAGCCTGTGCGCCACGGCAAAGACCCCGTCCCGCACATTTTCCATCTTGAAGTACGGCTTTACGTCCGACTCGTCAAGGGCATATCTGGCCTGTCTCACCCTCTCCGCATAATAAGCCCAGTCCCACGGACGGATTACGGATGTACTGTCTTCCGGCAGCAGTCCCGCCGCGACATCCGCATCCATTATGGCCTGCATGTCGGTGACTTCCTCTCCGGCCTTGCGTACCCCCGCCTCGAAAATCCTGTCCAGGAAGGAATCCACAGCCTTTGAAGTCCCGGCCATCTTGTCCGAAAGGATGAATTCCGCAGGTGTCTCATAGCCGAGGAGACGGGCCTTTCCTATCCTGAGGGACATTATTTTCAGGACAATATCCTTGTTGTCCCTGTCGTTCCCGTTGTTGCCTCTTGAAGAGTAGGCCCTGAACATCTTTTCCCTGAGTTCCCTGTTCGCACTGTATGTCATGAAAGGCACATAACTCGGATTCTGCAAAGTAAACAGCCACGGACCGCCCGGGACCACGTCATCTTCCGCCAGCCCTTTCAGTCTGGCCGCATCCCTGACGGAAATGCCTGCCGCCTCCGCCTCTGAAGCCGCCGCATGGAGGACATTCTCGGGAAGCCCTGCGATTTCGGAAGAATCCGCAAGCAGGAGGGTGAACGAATTGGTCTCGGCCAGGAGATTGTTTCCGAAAGCCTGCTCCAGAGCGGCAAGTTCTCCGTTTATCTCCCGCATCCTCGCCTGCCCCTGCTCATCAAGCGAAACACCGTTGGCGATGAAGCGTCGGTACAGCTTTTCCGTAAGACGGATCTGCTCGGACGTGAGTCCCGCTTCCTCCCTGCCGTCGTAGACGGTCTTCACCCTTTCGAAGAAATACGGGTTCATGAAGATATTGTCACTGTGCTCGGTCAGCAGCGGGATGACCTTTCCCACAATCTTCTGCAGGGACGGCGAAGCATCGCTTTCGGAAAGGTTGAAAAGCACTCCGGTCACCCTGTCCAGAAGCTGTCCTGAATACTCGTAAGCAGCTATCGTGTTCTCGAATGTCGGCTCGGCATCCCTCGCGATGATGGCATCTACCTCCGCCGCCTGCTGGTGGATACCGAACTTCACAGCGTGTATATAGTCCTTTTCATGTATCTTCTCGAATGGAGGGATCCCGTAAGGGGTGTCCCATTCCCCGAAAAAGGGGTTGATATTGCTGCAGGAGACCATAATCAGAGCAACGGTTGAAAGTAATAGCTGTCTTGTCATTTCCGGTAGGGTTTAGTACACAAAAATTGCATAACCATGCAAATATAAGGATATATGCATAATTATGCAATTTTAAAAGCCGCTGGCCCGAGGCCCCTCACCGCGGCCGGGAAACGGGGCACAGGGTCGTGTCAGTCTGCCGTAACGCCCGTAATGTCAACCAGCACGAACTGGATATTTCCCTGGTACATTGTAAGGATTCCCGTAGCATTGATGGTGGCGTTTTTCTGAAGCACGGCCTCCGGGATCTTCCTGTCGGCGAACCTGCTGTAGCCGCTCGTACGTATCTGTATCTCGGTACCTCCCATCCTGAAATACTGGCTTACATTGGCAGGAGAGGCATTCCTTATCATCTCGTCCTTATGGTCGGCAACAGACCCGTACATACCGTTATCAGCATCCTTGCCGTTTCCTACATTCACATTGTCCCAGTCACCTGCGCGGAGATGGGCTATGACATTCTGCTCGCTCATTGCCCATGTGGTGATGTTGAAAGTCTCGTCAGAAAGGAAGACCCTGTTGGAAGACGCGTCCCGGTCCTTGTTGGAATTCACGTAGAGGAGAGTGAAAATCTCGTCAGCGTACTCCAGGCCCTCCAGGGTCACGAGCTTGCCGATGTACGGGTTCGTGGCCTGGGTGTCGTCCGGCCCGGGGAGCTGGCTTTCCGTGATAACCTCCGGAACCACCGGATCTCCGGGCTCCCCCCGGAACACGTGCTGGTCTATAAGATACTGCACCTCTATATAAGATGTCTCGTACTCCCCTGTCTTGTCCTCGTACCCGAGCTGCACCATTCCGTTCCCCCCTCCGTTATCCGGACTCTTGTAACCGTACATCCCGAGCCAGAGACCCTTGCACTTGACATAGAGTGTCTGCCCAGGCTTGTAGTCGTTGTAAAGCCCTGTCTTCCCGAGCTTCAGTTCAATGCCTCCTGTCTCGTCCTGTATGTAGAGGCTCCTGTAGAAGTTACCGGCCTGGTCGGAAGTCGAGACCTTGCCGGAAATGACGATATCCTCGGTAATCTCCATCGACTGCCCTGTCCTGTACATCGCGGCAAGGTCGGCAATCGGGGTGATTTCACCGTCATACACATAAGGTTCATACGACTCCGGTTCAGGATACTGTCCCGTGAACACTGGGGTGAACTCCTCGCAGGAACCCAGCAGGAGCACTGCGGAGACTGCCGCAGCCGCACCGGAGATAATATTGCATATTCTTTTCATTGGAATTATCCTATAAATTTAAGTTCAACAAAAGCACCGGAAACTAAAATCTGAAGTAGAGATTGAGCATATAGTTTATCCCGCTCATATAGAAATACTTGGAATCAAACCTGTAATACCTCTTCATGCTTTCGCTGTCGATAAGCCTGGTCTGCTCGTAACCTCCGGTCTTCACCCCTGTGTTGTTGAGCATGTTCTTGACTTCGAGGGAGAAACCGAAATTGTACTTGCGGTCTATATACCACGACTTGCCGATGCTCGCGTTCAGAAGGAATACCGGCTTGAACTTCTCCTGTGCCGCCATATACTCTATCTCCGCCGGGGACAGGCCCATGTTCCTCTCGATGCTTTCGTTCAGGAACCATGTGCTGCTGTGCTCGGCAAGGGCGGCGTCAGTCATCGCGTTGTCAGGACCGGCCACGGCCGTCATCGTCCTGTAGAGAGGGTTCATGTCGAGGTAGGAGTTGGCGAAGAACTGGCCGTTGAGCTCGAAGAACCAGTACGAGTTGGTCCTGTAGCGAAGGCCGAGGTTCGCCGCAAGCTGCGGGGTGCTCGGCACATAGTGCTTCTGCTCCTTGTCGAGGATATAGTTGCCGGAGGCGTCCTTCTCGTATTCCGCCACGCCGTCGACTATGGCCTTCCTGTAGACAGGATGGCTCTTCCAGTAGGTGACAGGCTGGTTGTCGATGATGACCTCGGCGCTGTTGTCTATGGTCTGGGTCATGTACGGGGTGGAAGTGTAGATGTACTCACCCCAGCTCAGTACGCCCTGGAGGAAGAGATTCTGCAGATAGAGAGGTATCTCGAAGCCTACCTCTATGCCGACATGCCTCTGATCTATACCTGTCATCGCAAAGTTGGTGAACGAGTTCTGCGAGTCGTCATAGAAACTCATCATGTCCGTCTGGTCCATTATCTTGGTCCAGAATCCGGTGACCCGGACATCGTAGCCGTTGTTGCTGTAGGTATAGTTTATGTCGGCCGACACGGTCTTTGTCGTCGTCAGGTTCGGCACGATGGTATTGCGGGTCCTCGGCGAGATGAACGACTGGTTGAATGTCGGGGCGTCGTTTATGAATGCCGCATTCGCATATACCCTGTGCCCGCCGGTAAAGAACCAGCTTGCCCCGAGCTTTGCAGAGTAAGTGAAGAAATCAGCCACATCCGAGCGGCCTTTCGAGGTTATTACATTGCCGTCCTTGTCGTAGGAAGTCAGCAGGTTGCCCGTGTCCGGGCTGTAGATCTCGTTCCCGTTGTCGTCCAGTCCGGCGAAAAGGCCCTTCCTGTAGACACCGTCCCTCCAGAACTTGTTGTAGCCGGCCTGCAGAGCCGCATATCCACGGAAATGCCCCTTCTCGAAGGCGGCGTTGGCCCATATTTCCGCGTCACGGACATTGGCGTAATAGTCATAGCCGTACTTGTCCCCGCGGGAGAGCTTCTGTGCGGAGCCGTTGGCAATATAGTAGTCGAGGTCATTCTGGATCATGGCCTGGTCGGACGCGAAGTCACGCTCGGCGAACTGGTCTATGTTGACATAATAGTCGCCCCCGAGGAGGTCGTCCGCAAGCTTATAGTATTCAGTCCTGTTCCAGCGGTAGTTCACGCCGCCTGTCAGGGTGAACCAGTCATTTGCGCGCCACTTCACGCTGCCGTTCAGGTTTATGTCGTTCTGGTCCGTACGGCGTTCCTCCACTATATACTTCGAGCGGCTGAATCCGTCGGAGTCTGTATTGTGGTAGTTCACATTGTAAAGACGGTCCCAGTTTATGTGCCTGGTACTGTTGTAGTTGGTAATCCAGGCTTCCTGTGCCCAGGAATATTTCTCATAGCTGTCGCGCCCGTAGTCGGAGTTCTCCATCCAGAAATAGCTCGGGAGGTTACGGTAGTAGTCCGGCCTCGGGTCGTAGGTATCGTACCAGTCGAGGGCGGTATATCCGTTCTTGCCGGTCCTGTAGGTTACCGTGGCCGAAGCCTCGAGGTTCTCGAGCGGAGTTGCGGTGTATTTCAGGACGAAGACCGGCTCATGTGTCTTGCGGACACGCGAGTTGCGGAGCTTCCCGTTCTGGTAGCCCCAGTTGGAATTATACATATTGTCGCCCACGAGATCGTAGACTTCCTGGGTGGAGGCGTTCTGCGCACCGCGGTTGGTCGGGGAGGCGAAGGCCACGAGGCTGAGCCTGTGCATGTCACCGAACTTCTTCTCGACACCTGCATAGTATGCGAAGGAACGGTAGTAGACACCCTTCACCCAGTCGTTCCCGCCCAGGCGGGCAGACACGTTGAAAGCGTAGGACCAGCCGTTGTCCAGCTCCCCGGAAGCGTATGTCGCCATGAGGCGCAGACGGTACAGGGCGCTGTTTGTCAAGGCGCTGAACCTCCATCCCTTGCGGACGCTGGAAGGAGTGGCGAGGATGTTGGTAATCCCGTTGTAGCCGCCGAACCCGTAGTCGTAAGTCTCGGTACCCATGGTTGTCTCCTTGCTCCTCATGGCCTCGTTAAGGCCGCTCCAGAGGGAGAACGGAGTGTAGCCCGTGATGGCGTCGTTCATCCTCACCCCGCTGATATAGACGTCCTGGGATTCGCTCGCATAGCCCCTGTTCTTGAAACGGATGGAGCTGAAGCCGTATCCTGCGATGCTGGAATAGATATCATTCCCGTAAAGGAGGGAAGGGGCGTCGTCATAGCCGGAGTCGTCCATGTCGAATTCCACGAAGCTGGACTCGTCGAAATTGGTCATGACGTCGGACGAGAGCAGGGACACGAAAATGAGGTCCTTGATGAAACCTTCCACCTTCACGTTCACTTCAGTGCCCTCGAAACCCGGGGCCGATACCGTCAGGCGGTAGTCCCCGTTGCCTATATTCTCGAAAAGGAAGTAGCCGGACGCGTCGGAATTGCCCTCCGCGACAAGCTTGTCCCCCCTGTAGAGCTTCAGGCTGGCATCCTGGATAGGGACACGGCCGTTCCTGTTCACCACGGAGCCCTCGACTCCGCCCTTGTCGATACCGGCGACAGGATTTTCATAGTATTCTATCCTGCCTCCGTATGTCTTCCTCCGGTCCTGCGCCCCGAGCGAGGCTGGCAGGACGAAAATTGCAATCAGGATGATTGACAATAACTTTCTGTTCATACTCTTTGTTCAGTTGTTGATAATCTTGATAATAAGGTCATGCCCGGCGGACCTCCCGGAGGGGATGTCCCGGGCTCCGGACCGCTATTCGGCCGGCTTCTCTATGACGATATAGGTCGGGAAATGGTCGCTGTATCCTCCGATGAAAGCCCCGTAGGAGAATGTCCTGAACGGATAGCCCTTGTACTGGCCCTTGGACGTGATCATGAAAGGCTTCTTGTAGATTACGCCGTAGAAGCCCTTCTTGCCCACCGGCCTTATCCTGAACCCGCCGTCCGGAGCATTCAGGAGGGTCTCGTTCACGAGAATCACGTCATAAATGTTCCAGGTCCCCTGGTATCCGAGAGAGCCGTAGCCGGCCTTCAGCATGGAAATGAACGGGGAGAAGAAGTCTTCCTTGCCGACATCGGCAGGCTTTTCCTTGCCGTGCATGAATTCAGTCATGCTGACATCAGTAGGGTTGTCGTTCATATCCCCCATGACGACAATCTTGATACCCGGATACTTCTCCATCATCTTCTGTGCATGGCCGTAAATAATCTCGGCACCGCGGCTCCTCAAGTCCCAGCCCTTGCCTCCGATGCGGGAAGGGAGATGGGCCACATAGAAGGCGAACTCCTCCCCGTCAAGAAGTCCGTGGACCATGAGTATGTCCCTGGTCTTGAAAGCCATCCTGTCCTCCCCGGACATGGCGAACTCTATCTTCCCGCTGCCGAAGTCGAAAGGTATGGACTCGCTGTCAAGGAGCCTGAACTGGTCCGGGCGGTAGAGCAGACCCACATCCACACCCCTGACGTCCGGGCTGTCATAGTGGACTATCTGGTAGTTGGCCGGAGCTATTTCAGGCTGGCTCACAAGGTCTTCAAGCACGAGCCTGTTCTCTATCTCGCTCACCCCGAGGATGGAATGGAAGCGTCCGTTGGTCTCCGCCATGGAACGGATGACCGTGGCCATATTGTGGAGCTTCTTCATGTATTTTTCCTCGGTCCATTTGTTCGCCCCGTCCGGAAGAAACTCTTCGTCATTCTTGGCCGGGTCGTCGTATATGTCGAACAAGTTTTCAAGGTTATAGAAACCTACTACATAGTTTTTCGTCTTTCCGTTCTGGGCCGTCGCCAGGGAAAAGCAAACAAGGAAAAACGAAAGGATGAGGATTATCTTTTTCATATAATGCAATAATAGGGGTTCAGTTAATTTCTCTGCACCGTGACTGACGCGCAGGCGCCGGGAATCACAGGCCCCACAGCCCGCCGTAGTCCGCCGGGTCCTGGGCCTCTATCCCTGCAGCCGTGGAAGCACCTACCTTGTCCGGGAGATTCACGAAAAAGTCGATGCCGGTGAGCTCCTCGAGTTCGTCTATGGACATGTACATATCCTGTGTAAGGACCGGCTGGCTGTAGTTCCGGTGCTCGAGGTAGAAGCCGGCAGCCACATAGCGGGAACCGTATGTCGAGTGGCTGTTGTACCAGAGCAGGGCCTTGAAATACGCCCCCGGGACAGTGACCTCCCTGCCGTTGTTGTCGTAGGCTGTCCCGATACTGTTGTCAAGGGTGCAGCCGGTGACCACATACATGGTATCTGAAGATGCGGCCCACTCACGGACCCGGCCTTCGAAGCTGGCCCAGATTCTCTGGTTGAAATTCCTGAGCTGGGGCGTAATATTCGTGAAATAGAAAGTCTGGGCATTTGAAGCGAGCGTCAGACGGTCTGCAGAAGGAAGCTGGTGGCCCCTGTCGAAACCCGGGCTGCCGCTGAACCCGCTGAAAAGGGTCGGCTGGTCTGCCTGCGGGATATCCGGGTCATAGCCCCAGTCGTTCCCCCTGTCACCGCTGCCGATAAGCCCGGTATTCAGAGGATAGGCCACCCAGTGTGCCACAAGGTGGTTGCTGTCATACAGGAAAGAGTAGTTGCGGCCGGAGTACCCGGACAGGGCCATGTCATGGGAATGGAACTCCACACCGTCGCTCTCGGCAATGGAAGGCAGCTCGAGCCAGCCGGGACCGGTCGCCGGTGTCTT
>JADIMQ010000066.1 GCA_017694655.1 Candidatus Cryptobacteroides merdigallinarum | reverse complement strand
TTATCATCCTCCTCACCTTGTCCCTTATGGCGGGACGGCGCTCCAGCCAGGAGGATATGTACCCTGGCGTCACTCCGGAGAGTTTTTCTTCCGGAGACGCCTGCCGTGCCCATTCGCGGGCCGGCAGGTCGCTCGCCATTGCACCCTCCCCGAGATACAGGGCATGCATCACTTCATGGAACACGTTGCCGAAGACACCGGCATCCAGCACCTCCGACACCTCCTCATCCGGCCCCAGCTTCTTGATCTGGTGATAGTAGAACCTGGCGGGACAAGCCAGATACTCCTGCAGGGAGGTGGCAGAAAACACCATTCCACGTATCCTTGCTATGTCCCCGTCCGTCTTGGGCAGGGCATTGACTGCCACCGGATCCGAAAAGGATGCCCCCACGACATATCTTTCGAGCGGGACGTCGAAATGGTAACGGAGCTGCTTTATATACCGGCTCTCCTCCCCCGACTTCAGGCCTTCCGTCCTTGAATCGTAGAGAAGCCAGACATTGCTGGCCCGGGAAAGCATCCTGTAGAAATAATAGGCCCATACAGCATCCTGGTACTCGTACGTCGGCAGCCCGAAACCGCGCCTCAATTCCGGAGGGATGAACGACGAGGACACGGTCCGTCTCGGGAAAATGCCTTCGTTGGCCGACATCAGGACTATATTGTCGAAATCCAGGGCCCTGGTTTCAAGGGGTCCCATCACCTGCAGGCCCTGCAGCGGCTCCCCCTTGAACGGGACCGAGACCGGGGCAAGTATCTGCTTTAGTATCCTGATGTATGTCTGGGCCTTCACCGGGAGCCCGGTCCTGCGAAGTGAGGACACCGTCTTGCTGAACTCCATCGCGAATTCCAGCTCCACCTTGTCCGCGCCAGCCTTCCGGAGGGCAGGGACCGTCATCCCTACCACTTCCATGAGATAGGATGCAAGCCTGTCCGACACCTCCTGCCCCTGCTCCGTCCTGTCCGTCACCACCGGACGGAAAACGGCCGACAATATCCCGCCGGCATCCAGTTCATCCGCCGGGATGAAAAGCTGGCCGGCAGCCTTCACCATGTCTATCTTCCGGCGCCCCTCCTCTCCTGCCGCCATCCTGAATATGCTGTCTGAAAAGAGGGTACGCACCGGCCTGTGATAGAAATACCACCGGTCTCCTTTCCGCCGCAGGTTCATCTGGACATCCATCACAAGGCTCATGTATAGATAGAACGCGCTCGAGACCATGGGGTAGCCCATGGTGACATTTATGTCCCTTATCTCGGGAGGGACAGTGTTCAGGACCGGCATGAGGAGATTCTCGTCAGGAAGCACCACTGCACAGTCGGCCTTGAGTTCCCCTCCCGTACTCCCCAGGATTCCGACCCTGGACATGTCCCCGCCGGTATAGCTGTCCGCTATCTCCCGGAAAATGCGAGGAAGCTGCTTCACCTGCCCCACCGAGGACGGCACGCTAATCACCCTTATCCGCGGGACCCCGGGCGCCACTCCGCAGTCAGTATCCACAGACGGCGGGAACTCCCTGACATTCTCCTCCATAAAAAACGAGGACCTGTTGTAGCTGTCCCTTATCATGGTACCGGAATAGTCCCAGCAGAATTCAGCCAGGGATGCGCGCTTCATGCTTCTCATCACCGTCTTCTCGCATTCATTCAAGGCATTGAGCCCTACGAACACGAACCTTTCAGTCCCGGGGAATATCCCGGACAGGACCGATTCAGCAGGCTCTTCAAGAAAACGTTCCGCCACTCCCCTGTAGACCATGCCCTCGTATGCCATGCCCTTCCGGGCCAGGCTCTCCTTGAAGGACTCGTACAGCCCGTACAGGAGGTTCCATATCTGCAGGAACTTCTCCTTCACCCGCGGGTTGTCAGAGCCGAGGTCCACCGTGAGCCGCCCGTTCCTGTCGCTGAAATGCCCGACGAAGGTCTCTATGGCCTTCCGCTGCCGTTCGCTGAGGTAATTATAGGAGTCCTGTATATTCTTCAGGTCCGCTATGTTGGTGTAGAGCTGGGACGCGTCAGCGAGGTATTTGTCCACATCGTTGAAATCCCCTATGATAATGTCGCCCCAGAAGATGAACTCGTCCAGGGTCTCCGCTTTCCCGTACATCCCCGAATATATGCGGTACAACTCCAGCAGGAGCCTTATCCTGTCCGTGGGGACTATGTCATAGATCCTGTATATGAAATCGTTTATGGTGAATGTTGCAGGCACGGAAAGGGGCACCGCCGCCTCCCCGGCCCGGCTCCGCTGCGCAAGTATGTCGGAAAGATATTTCTTGAAGAACACTTCCGAACGCCTGTTCGGAAAGATGAAGCAGGAGGTTTCCACCTCCCCCCTGCCATAATAAGCCGATGCTACCTGTCTTAGAAAAGGGACCATGATACGAGTCTTCAGTTTCGCCAAAATTAAGTATAAATAAGGCTGCATCGGCCGGCTGCAATGCAATATTTTCTTTTTTTGAAAGAAACTGCCCCAACTTTTTCTCTTTTTGAAAGAAACCGGCCCGTCATTCCGGGCATAAGAATTTTCTTGTGAATTTTCTTGTCGGATTATTGATTGAAAAATTTGCAGAATCCGAAAAAATGGTTACTTTTGCAGAGTCATATAATTTAGAATTATTCAAAGTTAAGACCCCGCAGCGACAACCCGGGATTTAATGGAAGTCAAACAACGATTAAAAAGGATAGACAATGAAAAAGAAATTCAGATGCCTCGTATGCGGTTATATCCACGAGGGGGACAGCGCACCTGCAGAGTGCCCAGTATGCCATGCAAAGGCTGACAAGTTCGTAGAAGTTAAAGAGACTGAAGGAAGCCTTTCATGGGCTGACGAGCACAGGCTCGGAGTAGCCAAAGGGATAGACCCTGAAATCCTCCAGGGACTCAAGGACCACTTCAACGGGGAGTGCACCGAAGTCGGGATGTATATCGCGATGAGCCGCCAGGCAGACAGGGAAGGGTATCCGGAGATCGCGGAAGCGTTCAAGAGATATGCCTACGAAGAGGCTGACCATGCCGCAAGGTTCGCCGAACTTCTCGGGGAAGTGGTATGGGACACCGAGACCAACGTAAGGAAGAGGATGGAGGCAGAGGCAGGCGCCTGCGAAGACAAGCTCCGCATCGCCAAACTCGCCAAGGCGCAGAACCTCGATGCCATCCACGACACCGTACATGAGATGTGCAAGGACGAGGCACGTCACGGGGCAGGGTTCCAGGGACTCTACAACCGCTATTTCAAGAAATAGTCCTGGACAGGCGTACCTTTTCTGAAGGTGACAGAATCGGCCTGGGTCCCGGAGCAGGTAAAAGGCTCCGCGGCCCGGGCCTTTGCTTTCCAGAATTCCGCAATTCCCGGAACGGCTTCACTCCGGATAACTGCAGCCGGAAGGCCCGTGGACCCGGACTTTACGTAAAATACAAGACTTTGGCATTCACGTGCGGAAAAAAATTTCCGGAACCGGAATAATCCATTATTTTTGCAGCCCTGAAAAAACAAAGGACAAGAATATGCTTACCATAATTTCACAGATGGCCGCCCTGTTCATCCTCATACTCGTAGGATTCGGGGCTGCAAAACTGAAGATGATAGACGGACGCTTCTCCCAGCAGCTTTCCGTTTTCGTGATAAATATCTCCAGCCCGTGCCTGATAGTCTCCTCCGTTCTCGGGGACATCACCCCGGACAAGAGCCTCATACTCCCTGTCCTGGCGATAGGGTGCGTGACCTACGCCTTCTTCGTGGCCGTGGCCACGCTCCTGTCCAGGATACTGTCCAGGGACAAGGACATGCAGGGAATCTACGGCTTCATGCTGACATTCGGCAACGTAGGCTTCATCGGCTACCCCATCGTCGCGTCCATATTCGGGCAGTACGCAATCTTCTACGCCAGCCTTCTCAACATACCGTTCACCATACTGGCATTCTCGCTCGGGAAAAAAATGATCCAGGGAGGACCTGGCGGACTCGAGCTGAACTGGAAGATATTCGTGAGCCCGGCCATGATAGCCTGCTACCTTTCCGTACTCATCGTGGTGCTTGACATAAAATGGCTCCCGGACCTGGTGGTGACCCCTCTTACCCTCCTCGGCAACATAACGGTACCGGCAGCCCTGCTCGTTATCGGCACCTCAATGGCACAGATGGACCTGCGGAAAATTTTTTCCGGCAAACTGATATGGGGTGTCTCCGTGCTTCGCCTGCTGGTGCTGCCGGTCGTAATATTCTACCTCACCCGCCTCATAGGATTCAGCGGTGACATACTCGGCATAAACACGGTGCTCGCCGCCATGCCTGTCGGCACCTACGGGGCCATGTTCTGCCTCCAGTACGGCAAGGACGAGACGGTAATGGTACAGGGCATACTCATCTCCACACTTTTGTCCATCATCAGCATACCCCTGATTACGCAGATATTGTAGAGGGGACCGGGCGCGTCAGAGCAGTCCGCGGGTGGCAAAGTATTTCCAGAGAGGGGCGGCCATCAGAGCCTGGCGGATCTTGTCCGAGACAAGCAGCTGGCGCACCTGGTCCAGTGTAAGCAGGCAGACACTGAGGTCCTCGGTGCTGTCCAGATGCTGGGCAGCCACCTTCCGTACCCCGTCAGCCAGGAAACAGTGCGTCAGATTGTCGGTCGTGCTCGGATTGCCGGAGATGACCATAAGCTCCGTCCAGACACCGCCGCCGTAGCCGGTCTCTTCCTCCAGTTCCCGCCGTGCGGCCTCCATAGGGGTCTCCCCCTTCTCCACCACACCGGCCGCTATCTCATAGCAGGTTTTCCCCAGGCCGTGCCTGTACTGTCTCTCCATCACGAACTTCCCGTCGTCGGTGATGGCGATGATGTTTACCCACCCGGGATATTCCAGGACATAGAATTCAGGATTTATCCTCCCGTCCGGGAGCCTGACCTGGTCATGTCTTACCGTAAGCCACGGCCTTGTGAACAGGTATTCGCTGCTTATGGTCTCCCATCTGCCGTCTTCGTTGATGGCATCGTCGATATCGAAGTCCTTCATCTCTGTATATAATTATAATGGCGTCAGCCCGGTGTGCCGGGGCACCCGCCGGGACTGACGCCACAGGTTCAATGTAATATTGCCCGGACAGGAGGCAGTGCCTATAGCCCGAACTTCTTGAAGAAGTCGTTGCCCTTGTCATCCACGAGGATGAAGGCAGGGAAGTTCTCCACACGGATTTTCCAGATGGCCTCCATCCCGAGCTCCGGATACTCAACGCACTCTATGGACTTGATATTCTCCTGGGCGAGGATTGCCGCAGGACCGCCTATGGAGCCGAGGTAGAACCCGCCATGCTTCTTGCAGGCATCCGTAACCTGCTGGCTCCTGTTGCCTTTCGCCAGCATGACCATGCTGCCGCCGTGGGACTGGAACAGGTCCACGTAAGGGTCCATACGTCCGGCAGTGGTCGGCCCCATGGAACCGCATGGCATCCCGGCAGGAGTCTTGGCAGGCCCGGCATAGTATACCGGATGGTCCTTCAGGTACTGTGGCATCTCCTCTCCCCTGTCCAGGCGCTCCTTTATCCTGGCATGGGCTATATCCCTGGCCACTATGATGGTACCGTTCAGGCTCAGTCTCGTGGATACCGGATATTTTGTCAGTTCCTTCAGTATCCCGGACATAGGCTGGTCGAGGTCTATCTTCACGGCATTCCCTTCCCCGGCCTCGCGGAGCTCTTCAGGGATGAGGCGTCCTGGGTTGTCGTCAAGTTTCTCTATCCATATACCGTCCTTGTTTATCTTGCACTTGATGTTCCTGTCGGCCGAACAGCTTACACCCAGGCCTACAGGGCAGCTTGCCCCATGGCGCGGCAGCCTGATGATACGGACATCGTGCGCGTAATATTTCCCGCCGAACTGGGCACCGAGCCCGATCTTGTGGGCCTCCTCCAGCACCTGCTTCTCCAGTTCCACGTCCCGGAATGCACGTCCGGTCTCGTCCCCCGTCGTCGGCAGGCTGTCATAATAATGTGTGGAAGCCAGCTTCACGGTAAGCAGGTTCTTCTCTGCCGAGGTACCGCCTATGACAAACGCGATATGGTAAGGCGGGCATGCCGCTGTGCCGAGGGTCTTCATCTTGGAAACAAGGAACGGGACGAGGGTCTGCGGATTAAGGATAGCCTTGGTCTCCTGGTAAAGGTATGTCTTGTTCGCCGAGCCGCCTCCCTTCGTGACACAGAGGAACCTGTACTCCATGCCCTCTGTCGCCTCAATGTCGATCTGTGCCGGCAGGTTGCACCTGGTGTTGACCTCCTCGTACATCGAAAGAGGGGCATTCTGGGAATACCTCAGGTTCTCCTCGGTGTAGGTCTTGAACACCCCGAGCGAAAGGGCTTCCTCGTCGCAGTATCCGGTCCACACCTGCTGGCCCTTCTCGCCGTGGACTATTGCAGTACCGGTATCCTGGCAGAAAGGCAGCTTGCCCTTGCATGCGACTTCCGCGTTACGCAGGAACGTCAGGGCCACATATTTGTCATTGTCGCTGGCCTCGGGGTCGGAAAGTATCCTGGCCACCTGCTCGTTGTGCTCCGGACGGAGCATGAAGGAAACGTCCCTGAAAGCCGCGTTAGCCATTGCCGTAAGGCCTTCCTTCGCGACCTTCAATACAGGTTTCCCCTCGAACTCGCCCATCGACACATAGTCTTTCGTCAACAGATAGTATTCAGTCTTGTCCTCTCCAAGCTGAAACATCGGTGCATATCTAAATTCTGCCATAATATTTAATTGTTGTTGTTCTCCATCAGATAGACCTTCATGAACTCGTTCAGGTCCCCGTCCAGGACGCCCTGGGTGTCCGAGGTCTCGTAGCCTGTCCTCAAGTCCTTCACCATCTTGTACGGATGCAGCACATAGCTCCTTATCTGCGAGCCCCACTCTATCTTCTTCTTCTGGCCCTCGAGCTCCGCCTGCTTCTCCTGACGCTTCTTCAGCTCGAGGTCATACAGCCTGGACTTCAATATCCTCAAGGCGTTCTGCCTGTTGTCCAGCTGGGAACGGGTCTCCGTATTCTCCACCACAATGCCGGTAGGGATATGCCTCACGCGCACCCCGGTCTCCACCTTGTTCACGTTCTGCCCACCGGCCCCGCTGGAACGGTAGGTATCCCACTCCAGGTCCGCAGGATTTATCTCTATCTCTATGGAATCGTCCACAAGAGGATAGACGAAGACAGAGGAAAACGTCGTCTGGCGCTTTCCCTGGGCGTTGAAAGGCGATATGCGCACCAGCCTGTGCACCCCGCTCTCCGCCTTCAGGTACCCGAAGGCATAGTCTCCCTCGAACTGTATGGTGGCCGACTTTATTCCGGCATCCTCACCCTCG
>JADIMQ010000005.1 GCA_017694655.1 Candidatus Cryptobacteroides merdigallinarum | reverse complement strand
CCCGAGATTCTCCTTGTCGCAGCCGAGGCATATCGCCACAATCCCGCTGTCAGAATACTGGGTATAGGTGCACTCCACTCCATAGACAAGCCCGTTCTTTTCCCGCAGCTTGTAGTTCAGTATTGAGTTGCTTGCCGGGCCCCCGAGGATGTTGCACATAAGTATGGTGGCTATCCGCTTCTTGTCGTCGTAGAGCGACGGGGCCGTGTTTCCTATCACGCAGTTCACCTGATGGTTCTTCTTGTTCACGGTCTTGTCGAACTTGTTCCTCGCCCGGAAATCCTGCAGCCTGAAGCCCTCTTTCCCGGCATTTCCCGCACCCGGGCCGTACTGCCTGTGGAACCATTTCGCGGATACCCTGTCCACGAACTTTTCCATTTTCTTCTCCTCCATATCCGCTACCACGGTGAATGCCATCCTTTCCGGGGTGAACTTCTCCCGGACGAAAGCCAGCAGCTCGTCTCTCTTTATCTTCTTTACGGAAGATATTGTCCCGAGTATGGGGGAGGCGAGGGGGTGCCCCTCGAAAAGCAGTTCCTCGAACCGGTCGTATATGTCCTCTGACGGGGAGTCCTTGTAGGAATTGATCTCGTCTATGACGACCCCTTTCTCTATGCCGATCTCCGTCTCGGGGAATGTCGCCGAGGTCGCGAGTTCGAAAAGCAGGTTGGCGGCCTTGCCCAGGTCCTCCTTCAGGACTGTCGCATGGATGACAATCTCTTCCTTGGTAGTGAACGCGTTGAGTTCCCCTCCGAGCTTGTCGAGATATCCGTTTATGACCGAGGCGGTTTTCCTGTCGGTCCCCTTGAACAGGGTGTGTTCTGTGAAATGGGCCAGGCCGGAATGGTATCCCTCCTCGTCCCTGGTCCCGCATCTTATGCTCAATGCGCAATAGGCTGCAGCTGTACCTGATTTCCTGACGGCGTACTGCAGCCCGCAGTCTGTCTTTCCGTAAAGCATCTGTCTCCGGCGGATTTGTCTTGTTGAACGGCAGGACCTACCTCGTGGCTATCCTGTTTATATCCTCGAGCAGGAAGCCGGGACCGAAGCGTCCCGTAATCTTGTGTTTCCTGAAATAATACAGCTTGTGCGTCTCTGCGTCTATGAGCATCTTGTAGCAGTAGGACCCGGGCCTGATCTGGTCCGGGTACACAGTGAAGCTCACAAGCGTGTTGGGTGTATGCTCGCTCATTATCTTGTCGGCCGTGTCGGTTTCGGCCACGCTTATCCCGTTCTTGAAATAGACCTTGCGGACATTCTCCGTTATGCCTTCTGACAGGTCGTCCTCGGCGAATACAATGTCCATCCCTTCAGTAGTGCCCAGGCCCATGGTGTAGTTGGCCAGGCCGGAATATGCCGCGACATCCTTTTCCATCGACAGCAGAATATGGTCCTGAAGGATGTCGAGCAATGCCGGAAGGAACACGAATTCCCGGCCGGAGGGATTCTCGGCCGACATTATGGGCACGTCCACCACATCGAGCATCTTGTTCAGCCCTTTTTCTGCTCCGGCCCCTCCCTTCAGTACCGTCAGCATGGATATCCCCGGCTCCGACTCTTTCCTGAACTGGCCCTTTACGATCATAAGGAAATAGTAGTTCCCGTCGGTCTTCAGTTTCCCGAACTCTTCCAGGGAACAGAATTCATACGGAGATATCCTCCATCTGTTCCGGATTTCCTCCTTGAATACCTGGTCGAAGAAGAGGTTCCCGGTCAGGACCACTTTCGTGGTCTTCTCCGTGAAGTCTTCTATCTTCACCTTCTTTGTATTTATCTGTGCCTGGGCCGAGACCAGTACCGGCAGCAGCACCGATGCAATCAACAGGATTATCTTTTTCATATTTGTCTTTTTTATGTCCGGAGGGTGACCGGAAAGGAGACTTTCCTCCACAAATTCACCCCATTTTTCTTTTTTGCACGGCAAATTTACAAAATAATGGTTACTTTTGTAAGTTAACGTGAATTCGATAGCCTTTAATATGTCGAATTATATAGTATCAGCAAGAAAGTACAGGCCGGACAGTTTCGAAACGCTTGTCGGCCAGGAAAATATAGCGAGGACGCTCAAGAACTCCATAAAGCGTGGCCAGCTGGCTCACGCCTATCTGTTCTGCGGCCCGCGTGGAGTCGGCAAGACCAGTACGGCGAGGATCTTTGCCAAGACCATCAATTGCTCCGACCCTGGTCCGGACATGGAGCCGTGCGGCAAGTGCGAGTCCTGCCTGTCCTTCGCGGAGGGCCGTTCCTACTGTATCCATGAACTGGATGCGGCCTCGAACAACGGGGTGGACGACATAAAGGCTCTCATAGACCAGGTGAGGATACCTCCACAGACCGGGAAATACAGCGTATATATTATAGACGAGGTGCACATGCTCAGTTCGGCGGCTTTCAACGCCTTCCTGAAGACATTGGAGGAACCTCCGGCATACGCCATATTCATCCTTGCCACTACGGAGAAGCACAAGATTCTCCCTACCATACTTTCACGCTGCCAGACATACGACTTCAACCGCATCACAGTCGACGGCATAGTCGGGAACCTGAAGGCCATCGCAGCCAAGGAAGGTATCGACATTGACGACGAATCCCTCCATATCATAGCCATGAAGGCGGACGGGGCGATGAGGGACGCCCTGACCATATTCGATCAGACGGTGGCATTCTGCGGCAGGACAGTCAGGTACGTGGAGGTCATGAAGAATCTCAATGTACTCGACTACGAGTATTCCTTCTCCCTTACTGACGCATTCCTTTCCGGGGATTACCGGACAGCCTTCCTGAAGTTCGACGAGATACTCTCGAAGGGGTTCAACGCCCTGCACTTCGTTTCCGCGCTCAGTTCCCATTTCCGGGACCTGCTCGTGAGCAAGACTTCCGGGCTCGAGGCCCTGCTTGAACTTCCGGAGTCACTGAAGAGACGTTACAGCGAACAGGCCTCCAGATGTTCCCTGCCTTTTATCTACGAGGCGATGAACATTACTGTACAGTGCGAGTCCTCGTACCGTGCAAGCATAAACCAGAGGTTCCTGATAGAACTGACCCTGATGAAGCTCAGCACCTTGGCATCGAGGCTTGCCGGACAGCCTGTACTCCAGTCGGACGGCAGTCCGGCCAGGGACTCCAGGCCGCTCCAGACTGCAGCGGTGCCTTCTTCCGGAGTGCAGCCGACCGTGACAGAGGCTCCGGCCGTTACGGTTGCGAAGGATGTCCCTGCCGCAGTCCAGGACAAGCCCTCTACAGTCTCCGGGTCGCCTTCGGTCAAGCCGGAGCCCGTACGGGAAGAGGCTTCCGGGGAGCCATTGGCATCTGCCGCTGCCGCTACTCCGGGGACGGAAGAACAGGAGAAGCCGAAGCCGAGGAAGGCGAGGGGCGCGAGGGCTTCGTCTGCACTTTCCTTGAGCTCACTCATGGACAGCCCGGAGGACGGCCGGGCCCCGGCTGCACAGGAGACGGACGCACAGGCCCGGGACGTCCCGGAGGCTTCCGATGAGGAAATCCTGGCAAAGTGGCCGGAACTTGTGGCGATGTACGCGTCCAAGCCGCGCTTGAGCAATACCTTGAGTGCATCCAGGCTTTCCATGACTGTACAGGACGGGACCCGCTGCCTGGTCTTCAATGTCCTGAATGCGGCACAGAAGGACTGGGTGGAGAGCAAGCTCCTGCATGAGCTTGAAGGGAAGTTCAGGCAGATATGCGGTGTCCCGGGCATCCGGTTGAGGGTGGACATAGCCCCGGAGGAGGAGAGGCCGCAGCAGGTATACATGCCGAGCGAGAAAGCCAAGGACCTGATGTCCAGGAACGACGAGGTCCGCAGCCTGGTCTCTGACTTCGGGCTTGATGTGAAATGAGCCTGCCGCCGGGGTGCAAGGATGAAATTTATTTTGGTTATATTTTTATATCATGAAACTTCGTTGCGAGAATCTTGTCAAGAAATATGGTGTCAGGACAGTGGTGAAGGGCGTCTCGATGGAGGTCCAGCAGGGGGAGATAGTCGGTTTCCTCGGTCCTAACGGGGCAGGGAAGACTACCAGTTTCTATATGATAACGGGACTTATTGTCCCCAACGCAGGGAAAATATACCTCGACGATGAAGACATAACCGGTCTTCCCATGTACAAGCGTGCGCAGAAAGGCGTGGGCTACCTGGCCCAGGAGGCCTCTGTGTTCAGGCGCATGACTGTCGAGAACAACATCCTTTCCGTCATGGAAATGTCTTCCTTCACCAAGGCGGAGAGGAAGGAGCGCCTGGAGTCCCTTATAGACGAATTCAACCTTCACAAGGTGAGAAAGAGCCTCGGAATCCAGCTTTCCGGAGGTGAGAGGCGTCGCTGCGAGATTGCCAGGGCACTCGCCATAGACCCCAAGTTCATCCTTCTGGACGAGCCGTTCGCCGGGGTTGACCCTATAGCCGTCGAGGATATCCAGCACATCATAGCCCGGCTCAAGTACAAGAATATCGGTGTGATCATAACAGACCACAATGTCGGCGAGACCCTCGCTATCATCGACCGTGCCTACCTCCTTTACGAGGGGAATATCCTGCAGAGCGGTACTCCTGAGGAGCTGGCCGCGGACGAGGAAGTGAGGACGAAGTATCTGGGGTCGACATTTGTCCTGAAGCGTTCAGCCGCCGTCCTCTGATATCTGTGTTTCCAGTCAGATATTGGTTGCGGAGCAGTGATTTTCCTGATGCAGGCTTTTTTCCTTTTCGCCCCGGTTTATACCCGTCAGATATTGGTTGCGGAGCAGTGATTTTCCTGATGCAGGCTTTTTTTCCTTTTACCCCGGTTTATACCCGTCAGAAATTGATTGCGGAGCAGTGATTTTCCTGATGCAGGCTTTTTCTCTTTTCACCCCGGTTTATATCCCGTCAGATATTGATTGCGGAGTACGGTTTTCTTGAGGCATTGGCTCCCGAAAAGGGAGGGGACCCACCGGAGGTGGGGAGGCCCTCAAGAAAACCGTACTCCGCAATCACCCAGATCTCCTATCTGAACGATATAAACCCTACTTCACCCTTTCGCCGTAAGACCTGTCAGTAGTATTCACCCTGATCTTCTCACCCTGATTGATGAAGAGCGGCACCATGATCTTGGCCCCCGTCTCCAGGGTAGCCTCCTTCATGGCACTCGTAGAGGCAGTATCACCCTTTACCGCCGGTTCTGTATAGGTGACTTCCAGTTCCACGTATGTCGGGAGCTCGCAGGTAAGGCACCTCTCCTCGTCGGCGAGGAACATCATCTCCACGTGCTGTCCCTCTTTCATGAGATCCGCGTTCTCCACGAGATCCCCGTCGAGATGTATCTGCTCGAAGGTCTCCTCATGCATGAAGTTGAAACCGTCCTCATCCTTGTAAAGGAACTGGTAAGGACGCCTTTCCACATTGATGGTGTCGATTTTCGCACCTGCGGTGAAAGTGTTCTCGAGGATACGTCCGTTCTCGAGGTTGCGGAGCTTCGTCTTCACGAATGCAGGACCCTTGCCCGGCTTCACGTGCTGGAACCATACGATAGAGCATGGCTTGCCGTTATAGTTGATGTAAAGACCGTTTTTGAAATCAGCTGTTGTTGCCATATATCTATATTAAATAACGTTATACGAGAATTGAGGCTGCAAAAATATAAAAATGAAACGTTTCCGCCAAATTTTCCGGCGATTTGCCCAGATTTGCCAGATTGGCAGAGTCAACGAGCAAGTGCAACACGGGACAAAATTATAACAAAAGTCTAAAGAACTCGTCCTTCGGGGTAGAAAAGTTCAACTTCTCCCTTGGTCTTCGGTTGATTTTCAGCTGTACGGAATGGATGAACTCGTCGCTGAGTTCCCGGAAGTCAGTCCCTTTGGGGATGTACTGGCGGATGAGTTTGTTCATGTTCTCAATACTGCCCTTCTGCCAGGAGGCGTAGCTGTCCGCGAAGTAAACCGTGGCTTTCAGAGCCTCCGTTATTTTCCTGTGGGAACGGAACTCGAACCCGTTGTCCGTGGTTATCGTCAGCACGTTCTTCCTGTACGGATAGAGCAGCCTGATGACGGCATCCGCGACCTTCTCGTGATCCATGCCGTGCGGCAGCCTCTCCA
>JADIMQ010000065.1 GCA_017694655.1 Candidatus Cryptobacteroides merdigallinarum | reverse complement strand
GCCATATATACTTTCAGCGTAACCAACATCAGCAGGTGCTCCTATTCTGCTGCACACACTAATCTCTCCATAAGCCGTAAGCGTATTATCCCCCGGGCAAAATCGTTGAATAAGCAAATTAAAATTTCGGTAAGCGGAGCAATCTAACAGTAAACCGTGTTCTGCAGCATAATCATGTGCCTCGAAAAAGTTGTTAATGTATTGCTCATAGAAAGATCTTACCACCATTGGGTCCGTCATACGTTCCGGGTCGGTAACATATTCCATCATTACCTCCCTGGTGCCGGGGAATTTTTCCAATACTTCTTCAATCATGCGCTTCATCAGGGATATATTATCTTGGGTTATGCATGCACGAAGTTGTGGACGGATACCTTCTGAGATAATCCAATTTATGTTTTCTCTAACTTTATCGTAATGACCACGTTGCAGATTCTGTATTTCTTCCAGAATTTCAAACGATATGGATATAGGTATTTTATATTTCTTTATGGTGTCAATCATGTCTTGGGTGAATATGGACCCGTTTGTCACTAGATTAATATCCATGCCACGGAATCCCATCCGGGTAGCTCTTTCATTTGAATATTCAATAATAAATTTTACCAAATCCCATGAAAGCATAGGCTCTCCGCCTCCTAAAATAGATATAGCCAGTTTGTTGTCGGCACTTATTCTTTCATTGTCTATAAAATGATCCAGACTGGCTTTAAGAATCTCTTTGGATATTACCTTGCCTGAACGACCATGTGCCGAATAACAATAGCTGCATTTAAAGTTGCAAACATTGTTGGGCAGGATAGCCATTCTGGTGTAAGTATTGGGATTGTCTGCCAACAAGGCCGGTTTTTTCCTATTTTCAAAATCAGTTAACGAGTTCATGACCTCCGTTACACTTTCCGGCAACATCTCTCTGTTTTCCGGTTGAGCCATATATGAGTACATCATGTCGAGATATTCATGTGTTACCAAAATGGCTCTATCTGTCAAAGGAGAGTAAACAATATTTATCTCATTAGAGTCTTTTCCGAACTCGTCACCAACAGGAATTGGAAATATGTCATTTTCTATTAACCTATCGTATTCCATTATTGTATCCTAATTATATGTTTATAAATTTTTCCTGTAATTTGAAAATAAGAACGATGTGCATGATTGCAAACTGCTGCGTTATTTCCGGGCTGATCCATTTACGTCAGTATCATCCTCAATGCCTTACTTTGCTAATTCTTACACATCTCAAAGAGGGTGACCCAAAAGCCCCAAAATAGTCCCGTAGGGACCGCACCGGGTAGGTGCGAGATCCCCCTAATAGGGGGTGCAGGGGGTTAGGATGGGTCCAGTCTTTCGAAGAAAGACGAGAGAGGGTGACTCAAATTTCCTTTTGGGTCACCCTCCCATTCAACTTGCTTAGTTGTTGCACTGGCAACCTCCGCATTGGTCACAGCAACCGTAAGCGTTAGTTTTAGTGTCCTTTACTTTGAAAACTTTAGTTAACATAGTAATTTAAATTTACTTAATTATTCCTACTCTGTTAAGGCTTTTCGGATTCCGCCGTTTATCGCTCTATGCTCAAATATTTGGTATATGCCTGCCATTCTTGAGCATAATAATTTAATTAAGTTTTGCAAGTGCTAAAAAGATATAATGAAAAGGACTATAGTTTTTTTAAACAATCTTATGGTTATCATTGTATTAGTGTAGTAAAACAAATAACATTGACCACTTTGGCCATGAACAAAAATAGACATATTATTGGTGAACTCCAAGAGTTTTTATAAACAAAAGCCCAAAACAAGGCCCAAGCAAGGAATAAACAGCATATTGGTTACAGGTAGCAACAAGCCTGTACTGTTGCGCCTCGGCAATGAGGGTTCCACCCTCATACGTCTTTCTGCGAAAGACGGACTGGTCTAAACCCCCTGCACCCCCTATTAAGCAATTTCATTGCTTTTCCTCGTTCCGCCTCGGACATATCGGAATACATTCCGACATGCCACTCGGCTTACCACTCGGTTAGGGGGATCTCGCACCTACCCGGTGCGGTCCCTACGGGACTTTTTTTGGGCTTTGGGGTCACCCTCTCTATTCGTACTCCAGATGGAGTCCGGTTCCAAATATTCACCTCCTTCCGCGGCGCATATTCCTCATCATCCCCGGCATGTTCCCGAGCCCCATGGCAGACTTCATCACCTTCCTCGTCCCCTCGAACTGCTTCAGGAGCCTGTTCACCTCGGCCACTGTCGTGCCGCTCCCGTCCGCTATCCTCTTGCGGCGGCTGCCGTTTATAATCTCGGGCTTCTCGCGCTCCAGAGGTGTCATGGAGAGGATTATCGCCTCTATCCCCTTGAAGGAATCGTTGCTCATCTCCACATCTTTCAGGGCCTTGCCCACACCAGGAATCATGGAAGCTATATCCTTGATGTTCCCCATCTTCTTTATCTGCTGGATCTGGTCGTAGAAATCCATAAGGGTGAACTGGTTCTTGGCCAGCTTCTTCTTCAGCCTGCGCGCCTGCTCCTCATCGAACTGCTCCTGGGCCTTCTCCACGAGGGTCACAACGTCACCCATCCCGAGAATCCTGTCCGCTATACGTTTAGGATGGAAGACATCCAGGGCCTCCATCTTCTCTCCCGAAGATATGAACTTGATAGGTTTACCCACCACGGCCTTTATGGAGAGAGCGGCACCGCCGCGGGTATCTCCGTCCATCTTGGTAAGTACCACCCCGTCGAAGTCGAGCCTGTCGTTGAAGGCCCTCGCCGTCTCCACGGCATCCTGTCCAGTCATCGCGTCCACCACGAAGAGGGTCTCGGTAGGGTTGAGGGCCTTCTTCAGGGCTGCTATCTCGTCCATCATCTCCTGGTCCACGGCAAGACGTCCGGCCGTATCGACAATCACCAGGGAATAGCCCTCGGCCCTTGCCTTGGAGACGGCGTTCCGTGCGATGGCTACAGGGTCCTTGACTCCATCCTCGGAGTACACAGGGACACCTGTCTGCTCACCGAGCACCTTCAGCTGGTCTATTGCCGCCGGCCTGTAGACGTCACAGGCGGCCAGCATCACCTTCATTCCCCTCTTGCTCCTGCAGTTAAGGGCAAGCTTGCCGGAGAAAGTCGTCTTGCCGGATCCCTGGAGGCCGGCCACGAGAACTATCCCGGGATGCCCTTTCACGTTGATGTCGGAGGACTCGCTCCCCATAAGGGCGGCAAGTTCGTCGTGGACTATCTTCACCATCATCTGCTCCGGCTTCACTGCCGTAAGCACGTTCTGGCCGAGCGCCTTCTGCTTTACGTCGTCGCAGAACTGCTTGGCAATCTTGTAGCTGACGTCGGCATCGAGGAGAGCCCTCCTGATATCCTTCAGGGTTTCAGCGACATTTATCTCGGTAATCTTTCCTTCGCCCTTCAATATCTTGAAGGAGCGTTCCAGTCTGTCAACCAAATTATCGAACATATCTGTAGAATTTTAATCAACTGTATCGCCGGACGGGATGTACACCGAAGGAGCGAGGTCCCTGAGGTTGTACCTGCTCGCCATCACCTGTCCGTACGCCCCTGCGGAGCATATACCGAGGAGGTCCCCCCTCGAGCTCTCCGGAAGCCTTAGCCCCTCGCCCCACACGTCGCTCGACTCGCATACAGGCCCCACGACATCATAGACCTGTTCCACCACGTCCTGCCTGAGCTTTGCGGAGAGGTTCACCACCTTGTGGCGCGCCCCGTAGAGAGCCGGACGGATGAGGTCGTTCATTCCGGCATCCGTGATAAGGAAAGTCTTCTTTTCCCCGCGCTTCACGAAAAGCACCTTCGTACACAGTATCCCGCACTGCGCAACAATGGACCTTCCCGGCTCGACATGTATCTTCCGTCCTGGACGGGTACGGATGGTCGCGGCAATCGTGGAGAACCACGTACGGAAGTCCGGGACCGGATGCGCGGCAGGGTCTGCATAGTCTATCCCGAGGCCTCCGCCAAGATCTATATTGTCTATCACAACACCCTCTTTCTCAAAATAGGAAACAATCTCGTTAGCTCTGCGGCATTCCAGAGAAAAGACTTGTTCCACATCCAGGATCTGGGACCCCACGTGAAAGTGCAGGCCATTGAAATCAATTGACTTTGAATTTCTTATAAGCCTTATAAGGACATCGAGGTCGTGTTCGGATATACCGAACTTGTTTTCCTCCAGCCCGGTCGTGATGTACTTGTGCGTATGGGCGTCGATGTTGGGGTTGATCCTTGCCGAGACCCTGGCCCTGAGCCCCAGGCGGGAAGCTATCAAGTCCACTGTCTCTATCTCCGGGAGAGACTCGCAGTTTATCGAGAATATACCGTTCCTTACCGCCGTCTCTATCTCCTCATCGGTCTTCCCCACCCCGGCGAAGGCTATCTTTTCCGCCGGGAAGCCGCTCCCGATTGCGCGGAGCACCTCGTTGCCGCTCACGCAGTCCGCCCCGAGTCCCCGCGATGCGATATACCGGAGTATCCTGTCATCGGCATTGGCTTTCACGGCGTAATGCACTTCTATACCGTACTGTCCGGAAAGGCGCACCACCTCGGAGACGGTCTCCGCAAGCAGTTCCATATCATAGAGATAGAAGGGGGTCCTTATCTTTTCCAGACTTAATATTGCATTGTCATTCAGCATATTCTGTATTCTGTTCAAATTTAAGGCGAAAACGATTGCAAAAATAGGGAAAAAATCGCTAATTTCGCAGGCTGATAAGTCATTTATGACAATATCCTCCATAAAAAGAGAACAAAACTCATTAAAAACAAGATGAAAATGGAAAAAGGAGCAATTTCAAAGTTTATCACGCACCATTATCGTCACTTCAACTCCGCAGCCCTCGTCGACGCAGCCAAGGCATACGACGAACACATAAACAAAGGAGGCAAGATGATGCTGGCCATGGCCGGAGCCATGAGTACGGCCGAACTCGGACTTTCCCTCGCGGAAATGATACGCCAGGACAAGATACACATAGTTTCCTGCTCGGCAAACAACCTCGAGGAAGACATAATGAACCTCGTGGCACACAACCACTACTACAGGGTGCCGCACTACAGGGACCTCACTCCGCAGCAGGAGAAGGAGCTGCTCGAGAACCACATGAACAGGGTCACCGACACCTGCATTCCTGAAGAAGAGGCTTTCCGCCGCCTCGAAGACCATCTTGTGGACATCTGGAAGGACATGAAGGCCAAGGGCGAAAGACTTCTCCCGTATGAGGTGATATACAGGCTGCTCAGGAGCGGCGTCCTTGAGAAATACTATGAGATAGACCCGAAGGACAGCTGGGTGCTCGCAGCCTGCGAGAAGAACATCCCTATCGTGGTGCCGGCATGGGAAGACTGCACTACCAGCAACATATACACCGCCCACTGCATCAAGGGAGAGTTCGATCCGCTCATGATAAAGGGAGGGATAGAGACAATGATGTTCCTTACCGACTGGTACAAGCACAATTCCGGCGGTGAGGGCGTAGGGTTCTTCCAGATCGGAGGCGGCACCGCCGGGGACTTCCCTATCTGCGTTGTGCCTATGATGGAGCAGGACCTCGGATGGAAGGGCACCCCGCTCTGGGCATATTTCTGCCAGATTTCCGACTGCACGACCTCATACGGCTCCTATTCCGGGGCAGTCCCTAACGAGAAGATAACCTGGGGCAAGCTGGACATCGACACTCCGAAATTCATAATCGAGTCGGATGCTACAATAGTGGCCCCGCTGCTCTTCGCATACGTGCTCGGCTGGTAAGCCGGCACGCCCGTCAGGAGACGGATAAGATTCTTTTTTAACCAATGCCGCAGGGCGGCAGAAAATAATTGCAGATGGAATTCGTTGTGACACTCGATGACATCCGCCTGTTCCAATGGATAGCGATGATAACGGCGGCATCCCTGGGGATTGTCATGCTGCTGATAAAGGTTCCGCACACAGAACACGCTACCAAACTGACCAGGGCGAAAAGCCTGGTAGCCATCGACTACCTTTTCTGTGCCTTCATATTCGGATATACGCTCGGACACCAGCATATAGACGGATATGAGGTGTTCTCTGCCCTCATGATGCTGATAAACGTGGCGTTCTCCACCACTACCATAGCCTTTTCACTCATTAACCTCTTGAGCTACAGATATGTGGATTTCAGCAAGCTGCTGATAAGCATCTTTGCCATGGCCATAGTGAGCATCGGGCTCATTGAGATTTTCTTCAAGGGCGAGACCGATATCCTGAACATCACCCTCATTGCCAGCATCGTCCTTTTCGCAGCCCTGTGCATATACTATATAATAATATTCGACAAATGGTACAAGCACAGCATCCTCATGCTTGAGAAATACTACGACGAGGATGAGGAGCACAAGCTGAAATGGGTGAAGTTCTGCTTCATCCTCGCGATGCTTACCGAGATGGTCGTCATTGTCTACCTCCTGTTCTTCAGGGACTTCATGTTCATATACATAGGTTTCTACATTCTCTTCCTCCTGTACTTCGCAGGGAACTTCATCTCGTTCCTCGGCAGCCACAAGCTCCTGCTCGATGCCTTCGGGCACTATGCCATAAGCCAGGCGGGAAAGTCCACCAGGAAAAGGAAGAACCCAAGGAAAAGAAAGAAGGAAGTGCCGGCCATAAGGCAGGAGGAGTCATTCGACAAGATCCGGGAGGCCCTTTCAGCCTGGGCTGAACAGAAGAAATACAGGGAGTACGACAAGAGCAGGGAGGAGATAGCCGCGGAAATAGGGACCACGAAAGAGATGCTCAACCTGTATTTCACCCAGGAGATGGGCAAGGATTTCAGGACCTGGAGGACGGAACTCCGGATAGAGGATGCGAAGCAGATCCTTCTCGAGAACAAGAAGGTGTCGACAAATATCGTCGGGGAGATGGTGGGTTTCAGCGACAGGTCGAATTTCCACCGCCAGTTCACGAAGATAGTCGGCTGCTCCCCGAAGCACTGGCGGGATACCGACGGAAGCTCCACCTCCGACGGCACGGTTGCGGTAAGCCGCTGACTGTCCTGGAGGCAGGAAGGCCGCAGGAGAGGCGGAGGTCCAGGACAGCGGGAACCAGAGGCCCGGCGGAAGGGCAGGTCAGCGCGTCACAGGTATTGCGATGGAGTTTATCCGGAATATACCTTCTTCCCTGTCGAAGGAATGTTTGTTGAATTCTACGTAGAGCACAGGGTCATAGGAGGCAGAAATTGAATAGGTCCCGCCTTCCCGGGACGGCAGGTTATCCTTTGCCGTAAGCTTGAAGATCCAGCCGCTGCTCATGGACATTGTCCTTATTATGAACTCTCCTGTGGAGGAGGTATATGCCGTATCGCGGGCGATTGGGAACATATACTGCGTGTCATCGTCCTCGTAGGAGGTGAGGACGACCATCATGTCCCCTACTCCCGAACGTGCCGGGTCCGAATCGTCGTAGACCGTACCCGAAACCTCCAGTTCTCCCCTAAAATAAGGTGGTTCCTTATCTGCATCCGCACAGGACAGCACCATCACCGGCCCTGACAGGGAAAGCAGGGCAAGCTTGAGATATGATATAAATTTCTTCATCCGGAATCGTATTACACCCCGGTCCAGATTTCAGTCACCTTGCAAATATACGCAGAAGCCGAGTGCAATGCAAGTTTACTTGCAATTGCCGAGGCGCTACAGTATATGCGGACGCCAGTCCGAATATACGCAGAAGCCGAGTGCAGAGCAAATTTATTTGCTATGCCGAGGCGCTACAGTATATGTGGACGCGAAGCGTACAAATATCGCAGAAGCC
>JADIMQ010000064.1 GCA_017694655.1 Candidatus Cryptobacteroides merdigallinarum | reverse complement strand
GAATTCGTCGAACAGTCGTTAAGGATTTCTTCGAAATCCAATTATCTTAAACCCCAGTCGCTGTGGCGACAGCCCCTTTTCAAGGGGCGCCACCCCCATGTGCCCCCTCGCTGGGGGCCCGTCGCAGGACTCCGTCCTGCTCCTCATCGGAAGTTATTTTATCATAATTGTACTTTTTCCTCGCCGGTCCTCAGGTAACCTTCCGGGAACTGCATGGTGATGCAGTGCAGGGAACCGTGCCCGGAAAGCAGGGCGCGGCAGTCAATCACCACAATCTCCCTGTCCGGGAAGACCTCCTGCAGCCTGTCCCTGGCCACCAGGTCCTTATCCGAACCGGCCCCAGGGAGAAGGACCGCCCCGTTCAGGATAAGGAAGTTGGCGTACGAGGCCGGGAGCCTGTAGCCATCCAGGTAAAGCGGGTCGGGAAGCGGCAGCGGGATGAGCCTGTACGGACGTCCGTCCAGGGTCCTGAATTCCCTCAGCTCCTTCTCCATGGCGGCGAGCCCGTCATAGTTGATGTCCTCCGGGTCGGTGCACTGCATATATGCTATCGTGTCCGGGGAGCAGAACCTCGCCAGGATGTCCACATGGCTGTCCGTGTCGTCCCCGGCTATGGAGCCGTGGTCCAGCCAGAGAATCCTTTCAAGCCCGAAAGCGCTCTTGAGTTCACCTTCGATCTCCTCCCGGGAAAGGTACTCGTTCCTGTTCACCGAACAGAGGCATTCCGATGTGGCGAGGAGGCTGCCGCAGCCGTCCGAGTCGATGCTGCCGCCCTCCAGGACGTACGGGCTCATATCCACGCCCATGACATCGTCGTTGAAGGCCCCCTGGGCGAAGACAGTGCGGGTGATGCGGTTGTCCAGGCCGGCAGGGAACTTCAGTCCCCAGCCGTTGAAGACGAAATCGTAGAGATATTTCTCCCCGTTGTCCCCGTGGACAGAGATTCCGCCGTGGTCCCTTGCCCAGGTGTCGTTGAGCGGAGCCTCGTGGAAGGAAATCCTGGAGAAGTCGATATCCAGGCCCTTGCGGGCTGAAATCCTCGTGATGTCCCCAATGGCCTCCTCCCTGTCCCGGCACACTATCATCAGCGGCTCGAACCGGAGTATGTTGAAAGCAATCTCCACGTAGCAGTCCAGCACCTTCTCAAGCTGGTACCACTCCGTATCGGCATGCGGCCAGGTAAGCTGGATACCGCTCTGCCGTTCCCATTCTGCAGGCAGTCGCATATAATGTCCAATATAAAAAGGGGTGCCCGGAGCCGCGGGATGCAGTTCAGGACAACCCCTGACCATGAAAAGTTTTTACGTCCAGTATCATAGTTAAGCATTTCGCGGACGCAGCGCAAATATACGCAGAAGCCGAGAGCAAAGCAAATAAATTTGCTTTGCCGAGGCGCAACAGTATATGCAGCCGCCAGGCTGAATATACGCAGAAAAACACTATTTTTGGAAACAAAAACACGAACATTGGAAAACACATCAGCAAAAAAGGCAGCCATGCTCATCCTCCTCGCCGCAGCCATCTCCGCAGGACCGGCGGCCGCATCAGCCCAGCCCGCCAGGGACAATACGGGAAAAGCCGGGCAGGCCTCCTCCGCTGCTGCCCCCATCACAGGCTCCCGGCAGGGAGACAGCCTGGCAACCGGGAAAAGATACGCCGTGACCACACTGTCGGCCAACTACCTCAGGGAAAAGCCAGACTTCACGGCAGAACTCGGGAACCAGCTGCTGATGGGCACACCGGTAGTCATCATCGGAGAAGAAAGCTATTGGAGACAGGTATTGAGCCCCGACCCATACACGGCATGGTGTGTAGACCTCGGTCTGCGGGAAATGTCGGCTGAAGAAATATCCGCCTATATCGCGGAAGAAAAGGTAATCTGCACGGCAGACTACTCCAAAGTCCTCGCAAGGCCGTCCGGGAGGGCATTGAAAATATGCGACATTGTCTCCGGAGACCTTCTGCGGATCAGGAGGAAGACGCCCGGGAAATACCTTGAAGTCCTCCTCCCGTCGGGAGAAACCGGATATGTCAGGAAAAAGGATACGGAGACATTCCGGACATGGGCATTTAGCCGCGAAGCCTCGGCCGCCAACATCATGGACACGGCAACGGACTTCCTCGGGGTACCGTACCTCTGGGGCGGGACTTCCATAAAAGGGGTGGACTGCAGCGGGTTCACAAGGATGGTATGGTTCCTCAACGGGGTGCTGCTGCCGCGCAATGCATCGCAGCAGGCTGCCATCGGGGAGCCTGTAGAAATAGACCCGGATACGGAAAAGTTCCCTGTGGACAGCTCCGGCAAATATCTGGACGACCCCCGTTTCCGGCAGGAAATGACCAGGAGGACATCTAACCTCCGCAAAGGGGACCTGATCTTCTTCGGCACCCCGGCTCCAGGCAACCCGGGCACCGGACAGGCAGGCAGGGCAGGGAAAGACCGCATCACACACGTGGGCATCTACATTGGGAACGGGAAATTCATACACGCCTCAAGGTATGTACGGATAAACTCCCTTATCCCTGGAGAGCCGGACTTCCACGAGATTTCAGGCAGGCTGATACGAGCCCGCAGGGTCATCGGCCATGAAGGGACACCGGGCATAACCAGGATTACCGGCAGCCCGGCATATTTCCCTTGCAGCGACACAAAGTAAAGGAATAGGGGTCAAGACTTTTGCATTAAGAAACATTTTGCATAAATTTGTCGCGACGGCAACCCGGGACGCGGCAAGGTCCTGCAGCATATACTGGACGGCAGGCACCTGCAGCGGACATCGACCTTGTACTGCAGGCACCGGAGACAGGCCGTACAAGACACCGGATTATCCTGATTCCCGGCACCAGGGGGGGGGACCGGACTTATCATTTTGAATAAAAACCGACCGCTATGGACGAACAGATAAGACAGATTGCCGAACGGCTGAAAGGATTGCGCGACGCGCTCGACCTCGATATGGCTGAAGTCGCCGAAGGATGCGGGATAACCGTAGACGAATACAGGGCCCTCGAATCAGGGGAAAGTGACCTGTCCGTGAGCCTCCTGCAGAAGATAGCCCACAGATACGGCATCACCCTCGATGAACTGATGTTCGGGGAAGAACCCAAGATGAAATCCTATTTCCTCACCCGGAAAGGTACCGGAATCTCCGTGGAAAGGACCAAGGAATACAAGTACGAGCTTCTCGCGGCCGGGTTCATCGGGAGGATAGCCGACCCGTTCATCGTTACCGTGGAGCCGAAGCCGGCAGGGACCGTCATGCACTACAATACCCACGAAGGGCAGGAGTTCCACTTCGTGATGGAAGGCCGCCTTCTTGTGAATATAGAAGGCAAGGAATGGATACTGGCCCCTGGAGACAGCCTATATTTCGACTCATCCAGGCCGCACGGATTCCTTGCGCTCGACGGCAAGCCCGCCAGATTCCTTGCCATGATAATGCAATAATACTTGAAAATAATGATAGAACGATTTTTAAGTCAGACAGAATTCACCTCCCAGGAGGACTTCATAAGGAATTTCAGGATAAACGTCCCTGAAAACTTCAATTTCGGATACGACATAGTGGACGCCTGGGCTGCAGAGCAGCCTGACAAGAAGGCCCTTCTCTGGACAAATGACAAGGGAGAATGCATACAGTTCACTTTCGGCGACATGAAGAAATATACCGACATGACAGCCGCATACTTCCAGAGTCTCGGCATAGGGCGCGGAGACAAGGTAATGCTGATACTGAAGCGCCGGTATGAATTCTGGTTCTCCATCATAGCCCTGCACAAGATAGGGGCCGTTGCCATCCCGGCCACCCACCTCCTCACGAAGAAAGACATAGTCTACCGTTGCGAGGCGGCGAGCATAAAGATGATAGTTGCAGCCGGGGAGAACGTGATCCTCGGGCATATATCCGACGCCAGGCCGGAATGCCCGACACTCGAAACCCTTGTGAGCGTAGGGCCGGAATATCCGGAAGGCTTCGAGGATTTCCACAAGGGCATAGACAGCGCCCCTGGATTCACCCGGCCGGAAAATGTGAACACCAACGACGACATCATGCTGATGTATTTCACCTCCGGCACCACGGGAGAGCCGAAAATGGTGGCGCACGACTTCACTTATCCTCTGGGGCACATTGCCACCGCCCGCTACTGGCACAACCTGCACAAGGACAGCCTGCATTTCACGATAGCCGACACCGGATGGGCCAAGGCGGCCTGGGGGAAAATCTACGGACAGATGATTGCCGGGGCGAACATCTTCGTCTACGACCACGAGAAATTCACCCCCGCTGACATACTGCAGAAAATCCATGACTACAGGATCACCTCCCTCTGCGCACCTCCTACCATCTACCGGTTCCTGATACGGGAAGATATCAGCAAATATGATCTTTCCTCCCTCGAATACTGCACCACCGCCGGTGAGGCCCTCAACTATTCTGTCTATGAGACATTCAAGAAAATCATAGGCATCAGCCTGATGGAAGGCTTCGGACAGACGGAGACGACCCTGACCCTGGGTACCTTCCCGTGGATGAAGCCCAAGCCTGGAAGCATGGGAGTCCCGAACCCCCAGTATGAAATAGACCTGCTTAAGCCAGACGGACGCAGGGCCGAAGACGGGGAGCAGGGACAGATAGTGATAAGGACAGGGAAAGGCAAGCCGGTGGGACTGTTCAAGGAATACTACAGGGATCCGGAAATGACCCGCAAAGCCTGGCACGACGGGGTATACTACACCGGAGATGTAGCCTGGAGGGACGAAGACGGATATTACTGGTTCGTGGGAAGGGCGGACGATGTGATAAAGAGTTCCGGATACCGCATCGGGCCTTTCGAGGTGGAGAGCGCCCTGATGACCCACCCGGCAGTAGTGGAATGCGCGATTACCGGGGTCCCTGACGAAATCCGCGGACAGGTGGTGAAGGCCACCATAATATTGGCCAGGGAATACAAGGCCAAGGCAGGTCCGGAGCTGGTCAAGGAGCTCCAGGACCATGTCAAGCGCGTAACCGCCCCGTACAAATATCCACGTGTCATAGAGTTTGTCGATGAACTTCCCAAGACCATAAGCGGGAAAATACGCAGGGCCGAAATACGTGAAAAGGATAAATGACAGGAAAAATTGCTATCTTTGCCCCGCCTTAAAGGAAATTAACATTTAACAAAATCAAATATGAACCTCAGAGACATAAAGAAAGACATCGAGTATCTCATCGGTGAATTCATTGACGACTGCTCACTTTTCATCACACTGAACCCGGTCAAGGGGGCTGAAAAGGTATCGCCTATAGTAGATGAGGCCGTGGAACTCTACAACGACCTGAAAGACAAGATAAACCACCCTGCGGAAGGAGCAAAGAAACAATACTATGCCGATATCCGCAAGGAAATGGTCGAAAAGCTCGATGCGCTCAGCGAAAAACTGAGCAAGGTTATTTCTGAAGAATAAGGTATCAGCCTTGTGAAGATAGGACATATCATTTCAATTATCGTAGCCGGCGCCATTACATTCGGCTGTGACTCCCTTACGGACAATGGCACATCCGGAGATCAGACAGGGATGGAAGACGGCAACGGTGCTCCTGAAGAAGGAGACGGCAACGAAGACGGCGGGGAAGACACTCCGCCGTCTTCAGGTCTTCTGCCGGGATGGTTCGAACTGCCGGAAATCCTGGACAGCGACAATGACGGGATAGACGACAACGACGGGTCCCTCTACTACGCCTACCACCTCTGCAACGGAAACGAGAAAGACGACAAGGGCAGGACGGCAAGGAACTATACCGTATGCTACAGTGCCGGGCACCATTGTCCGGTGTGGGTAGCCGCCCCGAGGCATGACATGTACGAAGGCTCCGCCAAGAGGACCAACGCATACGGCCCGGACCCAGACATTCCGTCCGAAGTCCAGCTAAAGTCAAAAAATGCCGGAAGCAGCTGCAACAAGGGGCACATGCTCGGATCAGCCGAGAGGACGTCTTCTACAGCTACCAACAGGCAGGTATTCTACTACTCGAACATAGCTCCCCAGCTGCAGGAAAGCTTCAACACAGGAGGCGGGGCATGGAACAACCTTGAGAACCATATAGACAATCTGGTATGCAAGGATACTCTGTACGAGGTCGTAGGCTGCTATTTCGACAATTTCACCGACGCGTACGGCAAAAGCTGCAGCCCGCTCAAGATCAGCTTCGGCGGACGCTCCGATGTGTCCAGGCCCACAATGTTCTACTATGTCCTCCTCCGCACCAGGTCCGGCAACAGCGGGAAGGCCGTCACGGAATGCGACGGATCGGAACTGCAGTGCGTCGCCTTCGTCCTCCGGCACAACATTGAAAAAGGGCATAAGCCTGATGAAAAGGACATGATGTCCGTCTCGGACCTCGAGAAAATCACAGGCTTCACCTACTTTCCAAATGTACCGGAGGCCCCTAAAGACAACTTCGAGCCTTCAGACTGGAATATCTGACTTGTATGAGAGGGGGACCCGAAAGGAATTTTTCCTCTTTGAGAATTGAATATCTGGAACAGGACTCCATCAGGAGTACGAATAAAAAAAGGGCGAGTCTGACTTTTGACCCGCCCTCTCTTATAC